>NZ_JACSLP010000018.1:12509-19424 GCF_018618175.1 Exiguobacterium sp. s50 | reverse complement strand
GCTCTTTAAAAATGACGAAGCTTGCGCTTCATTCAAAAATTGTAAAACTTTTTTTGCCTCATCGTTCAGTTTTCAAAGTTCGTCTGTCGTTCTTGGCGACTTAAATATCTTAACAAGCTATCAACTAGAAGTCAATATCTTTTTTTCGATTTTCAAAACCGCTCTCGGCGACGTCTATTAATATATCAATAAAACTTTAAATACACAATAGCTTTTTTAGAAAAACTTTAAATTATTTTTCATTTCAATTGTCTATCGCTTCAAATCTCTTCATATAATTCTAGTTCCTTCATTATATAGAGAAAAAATGCTCGATATATAGAGAAAAAATGCTCGATGTATTTGCTAGAGTGATTCAGCATAGAAAAAGGCGAGATGGAATATCTCGCCTCACGACCTTAAGTTAGACAGTGAAACATTGCGTCGCTTCGCTTCTTTCAAATAAAAGAAGTATAGGGTTTCCGCTTGTTTTACTTGGGCTGCTAACTCACCGGTATCTTCGATGCTCACTTCAAGAATGTGACGTTTCGATTCGTACTTCGCCTTAGCATCTAACAACTCCGACAAAAACCTTTGATCGTAACCATAGCGTAAAGGTTTACGAAACCACTTCATAGTTCCCGTCGACCTTCCATCGCTCTAGATAATGTCACTTCATCCGCGTATTCCAAATCGCCACCCACGGGCAACCCGTGAGCAAGACGTGTTACACGGATACCGGTCGGTTTTAAAAGTCGAGATAGATACATCGAAGTCGCTTCCCCTTCAATGTTCGGGTTAGTTGCCAAAATGACTTCACTAATCGCTTCATTTTCTTGGAGACGTGTTAACAAACTCGAGACGTTAATGTCTTCAGGACCAATTCCTTCCATCGGACTAATCGCTCCATGCAAGACATGATACTTCCCGCGGTACTCTCGCATCTTCTCCATCGCAATCACATCTCTAGAATCTTGAACGACACAGACTACCGTCTCATCACGATGCGAATCTGTACAAATTGCACATGGATCAACATCTGTAATGTGTCCACACACCGTACAATATTTAATATCACGCTTAGCACTGAGAAGCGCCTTAGCGAACGTCAATACATCTTCTTCTTCCATATCAAGTACGTGGAACGCTAGACGGATAGCAGTTTTCGGACCAATGCCCGGCAATTTTGTAAAGCTTTCAATCAAACGTCCGATCGCTTCAGGGTATTGCAACTCGCATCTTTCCTTTCTTCACTTAAAAACCTGGAAGGTTCATCCCTTGCGTAAAACGTCCCATTTTATCATTAACTAGTTGGTCAGCTTGTTTCATCCCGTCGTTGACCGCTGCCAACACAAGATCTTGCAACATTTCGACGTCGTCTGGATCCACAGCATCTTCAGCAATAATGACATCAAGCACTTCTTTATGTCCGCTAACGACTACTTTAACCATGCCGCCGCCTGCTGTACCTTCGACCGTTAAGTCTTTCAATTCTTCTTGAGCTTTCGCCATATCTTTCTGCATTTTCTGCATTTGCTTCATCATGTTGTTCATGTTTCCCATTCCACGCATGTAGAGCGCCTCCTTTTAAACTTCTTCAATTTCAACGACGTCACCGAAACGTTCGAGGGCCTTTGAGACAAGTGGATCTTCTTCATCCACTTCCTCTTCCTTATGATCCGAACGTTCAGCTTGTTTACGAAGGATGAACTCATTCTTCAACTCAACCCAATCGGTCTCGAGTACAGCCATGATTTCTCGACGAATCCCCGTCACTTCGAATAAGGCTTGTTCAATCACGTCTCGCGTGCGACCGTTCGAGCTAACCTGCTCGTAATGCCACGTCATCCCATCTTTAAATTGTACCAGTAAGGTGTCACTAGCACAAAGCACAGCCTCACTCTCATAGAACAGTGCAAAAATCGGACCATCTTGCGTGCGAATATTCCCCATGATGTCTTCCCAACTATCACGGATTGCGTTTAAGTGTTGGCGTTCCGCTCGTTGCAATAATTGACGAATACGTTCTTTCGGGACTCGAATTTGAGTTCGCTTGGCAACTTTCGGTTTCTCCGCTGTTGCTTCCGCTGCAGGGACACCCGTTTTCTTGACTTCATTCAACTCGCGACTCAGTTCACGGACCTGCTCTTGAAGTTGTTTCATCTGTTCTGTCATCGTCCGTCCTTGTTCAGCAATCCGAATAAACGTTAACTCAACTAAGACTTTCGGATGGTTTGATAATCGCATCTGTTGCTGACAGTCATTCAACTCTTCAATCACTTGGAACAACTCGTCCGTCGACGTCGCTTCAACAAATTGTCGGAACGTCTCTGTCGGACGGGCGCGTTCGAGTAAATCGACGGCTTGAGGTGAAGCCTTTAATAGTAAAGCATCACGATGAACGAATACGAGATCTTCAATGAATCGCTTCAAATCCTTACCTTCACGAAGCATCGTTTCCAACGTACTCAAAATTTGATCGAGTTGCTTCTGTTGTAAGCCATAAGCCATATCAAGTAGAGCATCATCCGTTACCGCGCCGGTCACTTCTAGAACAGCGTCTTCGGTCAAACGGCCATCGCTAAAAGCGAGCGCTTGATCGAGTAGGCTGAGCGCATCGCGCATCCCACCATCGGCAGCACGAGCAATCAGCTTGAGCGCCTCTGGATCATAGTCATAATCTTGATCGTTCAAGATATATGCCATACGTGTTTGCAATTGACCGACTTCATGCCGTTTCACATCAAAGCGCTGGCAACGTGAGATGATAGTTGCCGGAATTTTATGCGGTTCTGTCGTCGCCAAAATAAAGATGGCATGCGCCGGTGGTTCTTCCAGCGTTTTCAATAAGGCGTTGAACGCCCCAGTTGAAAGCATGTGCACTTCATCAATGATATATACTTTGAAGCGCGCTTGAGAAGGCGGATATTTGACTTTATCCCGAATTTCTCGAATCTCGTCGACCCCATTATTTGAAGCCGCATCGATTTCAAACACGTCCGGGCTCGTCCCTTCCGTGATTGCGATACAAGTCGGGCATGTGTTACACGGTTCTCGTGTGGGTGCTGTCTCGCAGTTGATGGCTTTCGCGATAATTTTCGCCAAACTTGTCTTCCCGGTCCCTCGTGGACCCGAGAACAAATAGGCATGTGACATTCGTTCCTCAAGCAACGCATTTTGAATCGTACGTGTGATATGAATTTGACCGACAACCTCTTGGAACGACTGCGGACGATAAACCCGATACAACGCTTGATACGCCATGTCCCCGCCTCCTTTCTTCCTTACATTCTCTATTTCATCATACAAAAAAATCTACAACCCTGGGGCCGTAGATTGAAGTTATTAAATAAATCTGCCGCGCACCGATTTCTGAAAGCACGTCAATGTGCGTTACTCATGCAGTTTGCTCGGCCCAAGCACCCCTGCGGCACACGGTACGTCACCACTTAAGGCTGCTTCCTTCCGGACCTGACCTGGTTCATGGGTGACCGTTGCGCAGGACTCAGACGTCAACGCCACTTACACGAGGACAGGCCACACCAATGCACTCCCTCGAATCGGGATTCAGTCTCGCTATAGCGGATTGCGAGTTACAGGGCACCGCTACCTCCCCGCCTAGCACGGCAAATGGGTAAATGAAGTTAGGCACTACGTTGAGTGCTATTACATTATACTGTTTAATCAGATGGGTTGCAACCTCTCTGTTCAAGCCGCGCCTGCTTCTTCCTTTCTCTAAGGTTTCGGAAGAAAATCGTTAGCAACTCCCCACACTCTTCTGCTAAAACATTTTGTGTCACTTCGGCTTGGTGGTTGAAGCGTTCGTCTTGAACGAGGTTCATGAGCGTACCGCAACACCCTCCCTTCGGATCATGGGCACCAAAGATGACACGCTTCACTCGAGACAGCACGATGGCCCCCGCACACATCGGGCACGGCTCTAACGTGACGAACAGTTCGCAATCCTCCAAACGCCAATTGCTGAGCGCCTGGTTCGCCTGTTCAATCGCAATCATTTCGGCATGGGCCGCTGCCAATAAGTCCGTTTCTCGGCGATTATGACCCGCGGCAATCACTTCATCACCTTTAACGATGACGCATCCGATCGGGACTTCGCCGATTGCTTCCGCCTTCTTTGCTTCTTCTATGGCGAGCCTCATAAATCGTTCATCTCGTTCCATATACACACTCCGTTTCTGATTACTTATTATGAAAAAAAATGAAAATCATTTCGCTCGCCCTATCCACTTCATTGTATGCTAGAATGGAACTTGCACTTTGGATAATGGAGGATGACATCATATGTTTATAACGGTAGAGGGACCGATTGGTGTCGGGAAAACGTCACTGGCCCATATCATCAGTCAGCACTTTTCAATGCAGATGCTGAATGAAATTGTAGAAGAGAATCCGTTTCTCGGCAAGTTTTACGAAGATATCGACGAATGGAGCTTTCAGACGGAAATGTTTTTCCTTTGTAATCGCTTCAAGCAATTAGACGATATCCACAAACACCACTTGAGTCAACAGCAATCCGTCGTTTCGGACTATCATATTTTCAAAAACTTGATTTTTGCCCACCGTTCCCTGAGACCAGCTCATTTGAACAAATATGAGCAAATCTATAAGATTTTGACACACGATATGCCAAAGCCTGATGTCGTCATCTACTTACACGCCAGCATCGAGACGTTAATGAAACGTGTCGCCTTGCGTGGACGTGAAGTAGAAGAGAATATGTCTCGCGACTACCTCGAACAGCTCGCCCGCGATTATGAAACGTTCATCGAATCATACCGCGCGACACACCCCGAAGTGACGATTCTTTCGTTCAGTGGAGATGAACTCGACTTCGTCCAAAACCCGGACGATTTGACGCACGTCCTCGCAACGATCGAACGTGAATTAGAATTGACTAAAGGAGCACAAATCAAATGACGCTGAATGAAAAATACAACATTCCGAATGACACGATCATCACGATCGGTGGAATGGTCGGAATCGGTAAATCGACAATCACGAACTCACTTGCCGATGCCCTCAACTTCCGAACTTCACTTGAAAAAGTAGATACAAACCCTTATCTCGATAAATTCTATCATGACTTCGAGCGTTGGAGCTTCCACCTTCAAATCTATTTCTTGGCTGAACGCTTCAAAGAACAGAAGAAGATTTTCCAATACGGCGGCGGCTTCATCCAAGACCGTTCGATCTATGAAGATACAGGAATCTTCGCCAAAATGCACTACGAAAAAGGGACGATGTCTCCAACTGACTACGAGACATACTCGAGTTTGTTTGAAGCGATGGTGCTGACACCGTTCTTCCCGCATCCCGACTTGCTCATCTATCTCGAAGGTTCGTTCGAGCAAGTGCTCGACCGCATTCAAATGCGCGGACGTGAGATGGAGCAACAAACACCGATCACATATTGGGAAGAGATGTACGCGCGCTATACGGAGTGGATCAACAACTTCAACCTTTGCCCGGTACTTCGTCTCTCAATCGAAGAGTATGACTTGATTAACGACCCGAACTCGGTCGAACTCATCCTTGAGAAAATCGAGAAACAATTGACGATCGCTCGTGAAGCGAAAGTCAGATAAGTAAAGAAGGTGCACTGCTCACTTGAGCGGTGCACCTTCTTTTTATGTGTGGGCGATATGAGGTTTCCGGTACGTCGGCGTCTTCCGAGCCTTTCGGAATCCATCGACAGAATCGAACACGGCCGCCAAAATCGTGATGGCGACGACCAATCCGAACACCCATTCAAACGAATTGACCCCGTTCGGGACATTTGTCTCTAGCCAATTCAAAAAGCGTGGATCGAGTAACTGTGGAGAACTCGCCATCCAGATGATGAACGTTGCCGAGGCAATATTGTAGATCAAATTAAACGAAGCGAGCGCATACGTCCAATGTCCTTTCATCCATTTCCATACCCCGAGTACGACTTGAAGCAAGATGACGGTCACAAATAACCAAATCACATCCATTAGGAACGTTTGATTGAAGATGGGAGTGATCATCCTGAATCCCGCGTTCGTAGATTCATAAATCCCTAGTAACTGTTCGGCATTAATATACACGCCAAACCACACGGCTGTCCAAAACAATCCGAACCCTGCGTCAAATTTACTGATTCGACCGCCCTTCACCCGTTCTTTCAGCTTGGACACATCCCATTTCATATCTGGCGTCGGTACATCATCGGGTGCATAGCGCTCAATCAAAAAGAAGACAAGCGTAATCCAAAACACGAGCTGAATCCCGACATCCCATAACGCATCGAACATGTTCGTCAAAAATGTGCCGACTGTCGGCATAAGCGACCCTGAGAACGTCGGCATGCTAGCAAATACAAGCCCGAAGAAAACGACAGCTAAGACGATGGGAACGACAAGCTTGACGACAGTCACATACACGGGGAAAAAACGTGGGCCGATGACATACTGGCCTTCCTTATAACGCGCGGCCACGACGGCCGGATGCCCAATCTCTGCTAACACCCGTTTTACGTCTGCCTCAGACGGTTGGTCGGGCAGTGCCGCCTCAATCGATTGCCGAACCGAGACAGCGGCTTCCTCGCGCCGCTTCGGTGGAACGTGTCGCACGACCTCATCGATATATATGTCAATCCAATCCATGACGCTCCTCTCCTTCCCTTTGCGCCATCACAGTCTATATGATTAAGATTCCCGATTAGTCACCGGATTAGCTGTTTTTCGCCGGATTGACACAAACAAAAAAGCCGCAGACCGGAGTCTACGACCATAAAAAAACGCATCTGCCCATGCAGATGCCAAAACAAGCGGAGTTGGTGGGATTCGAACCCACGCGAGCCTTACGACTCCTAACGGATTTCGAGTCCGTCCCCTTCAGCCGGGCTTGGGTACAACTCCAGGCTTAAAAAAGTGTAAAAAAAAGAAAGTGGAG
>NZ_JACSLP010000018.1:0-12409 GCF_018618175.1 Exiguobacterium sp. s50 | reverse complement strand
GAGGTGGTGGGATTCGAACCCACGCAGGCTATTACACCCCTGACGGTTTTCAAGACCGTTCCCTTAAACCACTTGGGTACACCTCCAAAAAAGTATGAAATTGTTGAGCCTCCAGAAATAAAAATGGAGGAGGTGGTGGGATTCGAACCCACGCAGGCTATTACACCCCTGACGGTTTTCAAGACCGTTCCCTTAAACCACTTGGGTACACCTCCAAAGCTCATATACAATTGGTGAGCAAACATCTCGCTCGACATGATTTATAGTACCAACTTGGCAGACAGATGTCAAACCCTTTTGTGAAAAAACATTAAAAAAAACCAAAAAAAATCCCGCCTGAACGATACGTTTCAGACGGGCTGGTTTGTTCATTACTGAGGCATTTCAATTTTCTCGATACCGCCCATATATGGACGTAATACTTCCGGAATGACGACTGAACCGTCTGCCTGTTGGAAGTTCTCTAAAATCGCAGCGACGGTCCGTCCGACTGCGAGGCCAGAACCGTTAAGCGTGTGGACGAATTCCGGTTTTGCGTTCGCTTCGCGACGGAAACGGATTCCGGCCCGGCGTGCTTGGAAGTCTTCAAAGTTCGAACAAGATGAGATTTCACGATACATCCCTTGCGCCGGCATCCACACTTCGATGTCATATTTCTTCGCAGCCGTGAAGCCGAGATCGGCCGTACACATGCTGAGCACTTGATATGGGAGACCGAGACGCTTAAGCACTTCTTCAGCGTGGCCCGTCAAGAGTTCGAGTTGTTCATAAGACTCTTCAGGTTTCACAAACCGGACGAGCTCGACTTTGTTGAACTGATGCTGACGAATGAGCCCACGCGTGTCGCGTCCGGCTGATCCCGCTTCTGAACGGAAACAAGCGCTATACGCCGTATACGTGATTGGAAGTTGGTCTTCCGTGATAATCTCGTCACGGTGCATGTTCGTTACCGGAACTTCTGCCGTCGGTACGAGGAAATAGTTCGTATCCGCCACTTTGAATGCGTCTTCCTCAAATTTAGGAAGTTGTCCCGTCCCGGTCATCGCGTCGCGGTTGACCATATAAGGAGGGAGCACCTCAGAATAGCCATGTTCATCGGCATGCATATCCATCATGAAGTTGATGAGGGCACGTTCGAGACGGGCGCCGAGACCTTTATAAAAGACAAACCGGCTACCTGTCACTTTACCCGCTCGTTCCACATCGACGATTTTCAAATCTTCCATGACGTCCCAATGCTGTTTGAGTTCGAATTCGAACGTCGGTTTTGTTCCGACTTCGCGAATCGTGACGTTATCATCTTCCGTTTCTCCAATCGGCGTTGATTCGTGCGGGATGTTCGGGATGCTGAGGAGAATCAAGTTCAATTCGGCCTCGACTTCACGCAACTCTTCATCGAGCAATTTGATTTCGTCCCCGAGGCGACGTGTCTCGAGAATCGGTGCATCCGCATCTTGTTTGTTGCGTTTCAATTCCGCAATTTGCTTCGTCGCTTCATTTCGTTTCGCTTTCTTCACTTCAACCTCATTGATCAAGTTGCGGCGTTTCTCTTCCAACTCCGGGAAACGGTCAAGCGCACTCAAATCCTCGCCGCGATGAGCTAGCTTCGTTTTAATCTCTTCAAAATCTGAACGTAATCGTTTAATGTCTAACATTCGTTATTCCTCCTTTTTTCACATAAAAAGGTGGCACGCCCCTTTCCCGTAGGAAAGGGACGAACCACCTTGGATCCGCGTTGCCACCCTCGTTGCCCGAAATCGGGCCACTCGATGCACGTAACGTGTGCGTAACGTGACTTGTTTCCAAGCCAATGCTCCGAGGCCGATTCGGTTACATCATCCCACTAGTTTGCACCAACCACTAGCTCTCTGTCAGTAGATGACCGTAACGTACTTTTCCCCATCATTGCATCTGTCATTGAATTAGTTTTACTTTACAACATCTCAACTCTATCGACAAGACTCAGTTTTCCGAGCACGAGTCGAATCTCATCTAAAAAGTCGGAGAAGGCACGCGTCATACGTGTCAAAAACGATGCCATCTCGACCGGTTCGGCCGCGACGAGCGTTCCTTTAGGTGGAAGTTCACCATCTAGATACCGGACGCTTCCGGAAGGCTCGATGGTGACGGTCCCGACCTGTTGATCGGCCGCAATTGGGGCTTTCGTATCCGGAAGATCGTAAGTCGGTTCAGGTACATCCTGTCCTTTTTCGACGAGTACTTCAAAGGCTGACGTCGTGCGCACTTTTGCTGACTCGACTGTACCTTCAGCGACATGGAGCGTCGCCGGGACGATTTCACCAGTCCGTAAAATCGGGGTCAAGACGAAATCGCCATAGGCGTAGTCGTGAAGCGCTTTTGTAGCAGTATAGCGCCCTTGATCGGTCTTCGCTCCGAGAACGACCGATAGCACGGTACGTCCATCTCGCGTCGACACGCCGATGAAGCAGTAACCGGCATCGTCAGTCGTGCCCGTTTTAAAGCCAAGCATACCCGGATAGGCTAAATCACGACCAGCGAGCATCCGGTTCGTCGCTTCAAATCGGACTCCGTCGATATCAACATACGCTTGTTTCGTCACATCGAGCACTTCCGGGAACTTCGTCAAATACGCCAAAGCTAGCATCATCAAATCATTGGCCGATGTCAAATTCTCCCCTGGACGTCCCGCTGACACAGAGTCAAGTCCCGATGCATTGGCGAACGTCGTTTGGGTCATGCCAAGTTCGGTCGCCCGTTCGTTCATTTTCTTTACGAATACCCCTTCCGAACCAGAGACGGCCTCGGCCAATGTGACCGCTGCCTCGTTCGCGGAACGAATCAACGCCACGTCGTATAGCTCTTTCACCGTGTACGGTTTATTGACGAGCGGAATCCGAGCCAATCCTGGTTTTCGGGTCAGCGCCAACGCCTTGTCGCTCGGGGTCACTTCTTGGCTCCAACTGAGGTCACCCGCTTCGATGGCTTCTCGGACGAGAAAAGCGGTCATCAGCTTAGTGATTGATGCCGGAGGGAGCATCGCGTCCTCTTCTTGTGAGAACAGGATTTGTCCCGTCGTCATGTCCACGAGCATCGCGCCGGTCGCATCAACTTTAGGTGCCGCCGATGCATCCGTCGGCACGATCATATTTAAAAGGATTGCCCAAACGAGCATCCATCCGATCCATCTTTGTCTCACGGTCTTGCCCCTTTCTATACGTATCTCGTTACAGTGTAGCAAAAAAACACATGAAAAAGGCTCCCTATTTGCTAGGGAGCCTTTCAATCAGGCGAGTTGTCGCTTCGTCGCTTCAACCATGTCCAAGAAATAGCGGTGCATCGACAAGTCGTCCGTCAATTCCGGGTGGAACGAGCAGGCCATATACTTGTCATACCGAACCGCGACAATCGCTTCTTCGACCTCGGCGAGCACCTCGACGCTCGCTTCGACCGATGCGACTTGCGGCGCTCGAATGAACACTGCTTCGACAGCGTCATCGATTCCATTGACAGTCAAATCGACTTCAAAGCTATCAACTTGTCGTCCGAACGCATTTCGTTTGACCGTCATCGGGATTTTACGCAAGTGCGCATCATATCCTTCAACTTCGGTCGCGAGCAAAATCAAACCAGCGCACGTTCCAAACATCGGCAACTCCGCATTCTCACGTAACGGCTCGAGCAACTCGTACCGATCGAGTAAGCGACGCATCGCTGTGCTCTCCCCACCCGGCAAGACGAGTCCATCGATTCGATTTAAGTCATCGACCGAGCGGACGACGAGCGTATTCGCACCAAGTGCTTCGAGCATATGGACGTGTTCGCGAATCGCACCTTGCATTCCGAGTACACCAATCGTGGTCATCTTACCAACCTCGCGGTGCCATGAGTTCTTCTTGTTTGAGCGTGCGGACGTCGAGCCCTTTCATCGCTTCGCCGAGTCCTTTCGACAAGTGTGCGATGCGCTCATAGTCATCATGGTATGTCGTCGCTTCAACGATGGCACGGGCAAATTTCTCAGGGTTCTCCGCTTTAAAGATTCCTGATCCGACAAAGACGCCGTCCGCTCCGAGGTGCATCATGAGTGCCGCATCAGCTGGTGTCGCAATTCCGCCTGCTGCGAAGTTGACGACCGGGAGGCGACCTGCTTCACGGATTTGCATGAGTACTTCAAACGGGGCACCCAGGTCACGCGCTTCCGTCATCACTTC
Source organism: Exiguobacterium sp. s50 (assembly GCF_018618175.1). NCBI lineage: Bacteria > Bacillati > Bacillota > Bacilli > Caryophanales > Exiguobacterium > Exiguobacterium sp. s50. The sequence continues at coordinate 8,219 of NZ_JACSLP010000018.1, read as the reverse complement.
ATCGATGCTCATCGAGAGCAAGCGTTTCACTTGGGCTTGAACGGTACGCATGTGACGAACCGCTTCGACGATGTTGCCGGTTCCCGGCTCACCTTTCGTCCGGATCATCGCTGCACCTTCCCCGATGCGGCGTGATGCTTCACCAAGGTCGCGCGCGCCACAGACGAACGGTGCTTTGTAGTCACGTTTGTAGAGATGGAATTCTTCGTCAGCAGGTGTCAATACTTCACTCTCGTCAATGAAATCAACCCCCATTGATTCAAGGACACGTGCTTCAGCGATGTGACCGATCCGGCACTTCGCCATGACCGGTACCGATACCGCACCCATGACGTCTTCGATGATTGTCGGGTCGGCCATACGAGCAACACCGCCCATTTTGCGAATATCTGAAGGTACGCGCTCGAGTGCCATGACGGCAACTGCACCTGCCGCTTCAGCAATTTTGGCTTGCTCCGCGTTGATGACGTCCATAATGACGCCACCTTTTTGCATCTCGGCCATACCACGTTTTACTTTGTCTGTCCCTACTTGTCTCTTTTCCAAATGGATCCCCTCCAATAAGCTAGTCTACTTGCAAGTATAAATTGATTTGACTATATTGAAAGTGCCAGTTTTATATTTTTTAAAGTGGTCAGTTCGAACAAAGGACTTCATTTCTCGATTCTCGAATGTTTTAAAGATTAAAGGAGATGATGGAATGGATCAATGGAACAGTCGTGACGACGCGCAGGAGCGCAGCTTTTTCGGAAAAACGGGAATGGTCTCGCTCCTCCTCGTCATCGGATTCGTGCTCTATTTTTTCTTTGGCTGACCACAGAAAGGACACATCATGGATATGCTCACGTTCTCGCTCGAGGCTGACTCGAGCGTCCCATTATATGAACAACTCTATTTGCACATTCGACAAGCCATCGTTGATGACACCCTCACCACCGGGACGAAACTTCCGTCCAAACGAAAGCTAGGGGAGTTTTTAGACGTCTCGCAAACGACCGTTGAACTGGCCTACGCTCAGCTGCTCGCGGAAGGATACATCGAGTCGTTGCCACGCAAAGGCTTCTACGTGTTACCGCAAGAAGAACTGTACGTCCGGCGCGGCAGTAGCGTCATCGAACCGCTCCCGGTGAAAAAAACATATGAGTTCGACTTGTATCCGAGTCAAATCGACACGACCGCTTTCCCATTCGAACGTTGGCGCCGGCACTTAAAACAAGTCGTCTCGGAAGAACATCACGATTTGCTGTCACTTGGCTCTGTACAAGGCGATTTCGTCCTTCGTCAAGAGATTGCGACCTATCTCTACCATTCGCGCGGTGTGCATTGTTCTCCCGAACAAATCGTTGTCGGATCGGGAACCGAGCAGCTGTTGCCCCAATTGTTAGAACTGTTGCCGGATACTACGACGTTCGGCATTGAGGATCCGGGGTATCCGCTCACCCGCCAACTGTTCGCCCATCAACGGCGGACGTTCATCCCGATTCCTGTCGATGAGAGCGGCGTCCGTGTCGACCTGGTGGAGCAAGCATCCATTGATGCCCTCTATGTCACACCGGCCCATCAATTTCCGACCGGGACCATTCTATCTGTCAGTCGACGTCAACGCTTGCTCAACTGGGCATCGGAGCGACAGACGTATGTGATTGAAGATGATTACGATAGTGAATTCCGTTATAGCGGCAAACCGATTCCCTCTTTGCAAAGCATGGATCAAAACGAGCGAGTCGTCTATTTGAGCACATTCTCTAAATCATTGATGCCTTCATTGCGAATCGGTTATATGGTACTCCCCCCTCCGCTGTTAAATCGCTATCGAGAACGTTATCGTCACTTCACGTGTAGCGTACCCCGTTTCGAACAACATACGTTAGCAGCATTTATGGCGACCGGTGATTTTGAGAAACACTTGAACCGGATGCGGAAGACATATCGCCGGAAACTTGAAATCATTATCGCCGCCTTTAAACCTTATGAACCGGTTGTCTCCGTCACGGGGGCGAGCGCCGGCCTTCACGTCGTCCTGTCTGTTCGTACAAGCGCGACAAGTGAAGACTTGAAACGATTGGCCGAGGCTTCGAATATCCGAATCAATGCGATGACAGACTATCGCATCGAATCAAGCGACACGATTCCTCAGTTTTTATTTGGATTTGCCGCCTTATCCGAAGAAACATTACCAGCTGCCGTTAGTGCGCTCATGTCGTGTTGGAACATTGAGAAAGGAAGAGATGGATGAAACGGTCACGCTACGTCGTCGGTGGGCTCCTTTTGTTAATTGGTACACTCCTGTTATCCGAATCGTGGTGGAAAGACCAACTCACGGCATGGAACAGTCAACAAGTGACCGCCGAAATTCAACCGAAACAGCCAGAAACCGGTGAATTTGAGTTTTCAAACGTCGAGCCGTTATCATGGGAACAACTTCTCACCGTGCGCAATCGATTTCATGATTTACCGACCGTCGGCCTCATTTCGATTCCAGAAATCGACCTCGAGCTCCCAATCTTATACGGGCTCGACAATGAGAACTTGGCTGTCGGGGCTGGAACGATGGACCCGGACCAACGAATGGGAACTGGAAACTATGCACTCGCGGGCCACTACACGCAAAGCCCGACCGCCTTGTTCGGTCCGCTTCACATCATCGACGTCGGCATGTCCATCTACTTGACCGACATGACACATACGTTCGAATACGAGGTCATTTCGCTTGAGACCGTTCCCCCGACACGGGTCGACGTGCTCGACCCGACAACAGAACCAACGATTACACTCGTCACATGCACGTTCGATGCGACCGAACGTTTGATTGTCAAAGGACACTTCGTGAACCAAACGCCTCTCTAATCGATAGGCGTTTTTATTATTTTTCAAAAAAAATATTGTGAGCGCTTACATATTCAGCTAAACTATTCCTGAAACCGTTTGCACAATTTTGACAATTCGTTGCCCTGTAGACGACACATTCCATGAAAGAGGTGCTTTATGAAGAAGAAAACGGCACGACAGACGACCACGTTACTTTTATCATCCGTTCTCCTCATCCAAGCCGGCGTTCCGATGAACGCATTGGCCGAGCCTGCGACAATCTCGATTGATGGCTTAAAAACGGATTGGGCGAACACGCCAGCGCTCGCCACATCCCCACAGGCGGGTTGGCAAGGATTCGATTTAGGAGACGTCTATCTGCAGAACGATGCGCGTAACCTTTACTTTTATGTGGATGCGAACAACGTCCCGAACTGGGGCGACAATGGTCAGTACATAAATATCGCCCTCCAAATCAATGAACAAGATTCAGGCGTAGCGACAAACCCGCTCGGCCATCCGTTCAACTTCAGCCAAACTGATAAAAAACCACAGTATCATATTTTACTTCGCGTCGATGGCGACACGTCAGTAAAAGAAGCCGCTCTGTATGAAGCAGGAAAATCCACGCCGCTCGCAAACTTGAGCAACTTAAACGGCGCCTCGTTTGCCATTGATCGCACGAAAGGCTTTGAAGGCAAAATTCCATTGTCCCTGCTTGGTCTAAGCAATGATGATACCGTTCGGGTCCTCACGGTACTCAGCGGGAATAACGCTACCGAGCACGGTGCGTTCGACACGATTCCAAGCAATGCGGCCAATAAAGTCGCCGATAGTTGGAATGTTTCGGCGACTCCGTCGACACAATCGGTATATAGCCCAGCCTTCACGTTGAGCGGTGTCGAGACGGTCAGTCAACTCGAAGTGACAGCGGTCACGCCGGCCAATCAATCGGAACAAGTGGACATCAAATCCCCAATCACATGGACGTTCAATGAACCTGTGTCGTTAGATGCTTCGAACATCAGCTTGATGAATGGCGAGACAGCTGTACCGTTCACGGCTGAAGCGAGTGGATCAACAGTGACTGTCACACCGACCGAAGCACTAAGTTTGAATCAAACGTATACCGCGACCCTTCCCGCGGACGCCGTGAAAGGCAACCTGTCGAACACGACGTTACCGGCATTGACGACGTCATTTAAAACCATCACTGAAATCGCCGATCCGTGGAAAACACAACGCTACATCGAAATGTTGTACGTCCGGGCCGACAACGATTACACGGACTGGAATTTATGGACGTGGAGCACGGGTGCCAAAGACGGTCAAGTTGACCCGTATAAAATCACCGAAGATGGCGCCATCTTCCGAATCCCAGTCGGAAAAGATGCGACCAATGTAGGCTTTGTCATCCGCAAGGGCACGGATTGGGCCGTGAAAGATGGCTACGGGGAAGACCGCTATGTCAAATTGGGAAGCGACCGGGTGACGAAAGTCGTCGTCGAGAGCGGCAAAGGGACGTTCCATCAAGTACCGACGATTCAAGGACCCTTGTTTGAAGATGGTGCCGTCACGTTCTTCTACCGTGACAAAGCGTTGTATGAAGCGGGACAACTCGATGAAATCGACAGTGTCGCATTGAAAGTCAATGGCACGACGTACCCGATGACGTACGAAGCCAAAAATGAATGGTTCCGCCATACGGTCAAATTACCGGAAGGGAAACATGATTATACGTTCCTTGTCACAAAAGATGGCGTCACGACCGAAGTGAAGGATCCTTACTTCGAGGCTTCGAGCGTCGAGTATCGTCGTCCAAACGTTAAACTGGCGGCAAGCGTGGCACCGAAAGCCCTCAGTTCTCGAGAAAACGCGGTCGTCCAGGTGAAGCCGACGTTGCCGAAAGGCGTCAAGCTGCGTCAACTGTTCATCGATGCACGTCCTCTGGGTGGACCGGCTAAACTAGAAGTCGACCCGGCCCTCAACAAACAGACGATTGCAGTCAAAGATACCGTCAAACCGGGCAATAAATTCTTAACGATTACGGCGATTGACCAATACGGTAACGTCCATAAAACGAAAACATCGTTAACGGTCCGACCGGTCTCGATGAAGGACAAGCAAGAGTTCGATTGGGATGAGGCACGGATTTACTTCATGCTGACCGACCGATTCTACGATGGGGATAAAACGAACAATAACCCGAACGGTGAATACTATGACCAAGATCATCTTGAGTCGTATCACGGCGGCGACTTTGCCGGTGTGACGAAGAAACTCGACTACTTGGATAAACTAGGCATCAACACGATTTGGATTACACCGATTGTCGATAATATCGATTGGGATCTTCGCTATGGTAAAGATGGATCACAGTATGGCTATCATGGATACTGGGCGAAAAACTTCGAAAAACTCGATGAGCATCTCGGCGATATGAAAGCATTCCATCGTCTGATTGACGAAGCGAATGCTCGCGGTATTAAGATTATGGTCGACGTCGTCTTGAACCACCCTGGCTACGGGATGGAACCAGGAGCTGTAGACACGGGCGCCACAAACTTCCCAACCGATCAAGAGCGCAAAGCGTTCGACGGCATGATTCGTTCGAATCCGGTCGATGGCGATGACTTGAAGATGTCTCTTTCCGGATTACCGGACTTTAAGACCGAAGAGGCTGCCGTCCGTGAACAACTCGTCAAATGGCAGACGGATTGGATTAAACGCTCGAAAACGAAAAAAGGAAACACCATCGATTATTTCCGCGTCGACACGGTCAAACACGTCGACTCTACAACATGGAAGTCGTTCAAAAACGAATTGACGGCCCTCAAACCAGATTTCAAAATGATTGGCGAACATTATGGGGCAAGTGTGAACAACACGGGTGGTTACTTACAGAGTGGCCAGATGGACTCACTTCTCGACTTTGATTTCAAGTATCAGGCCGAACGTTTCATCAACGGGAACATTGATGATGTCGAGAGCGCGCTTCAATATCGCAACACGCAACTCTCGAATGAAGCGACACTCGGACAATTCCTTAGCAGCCATGACGAGGACGGTTTCCTCGTATCACGTGCTGGAGGCGATGAAGGGAAGCATATGGTCGCCGCCTCGCTTCAAATGACGGCGAAAGGACAGCCTGTCATCTACTATGGTGAAGAGGTTGGACAGTCCGGAAAACATGCGTTGGATATGGATAAGGGCGAGTTCAATGAAAACCGTTATGACTTCGACTGGAAACGAGTCAAAGGAGAAGGTAAAGCGATGCATACGCATTACCAAAAGCTACTCAATATTCGTGCCGACTATTCAAAAGTATTTAGTAAAGGAACGCGTGCCGTCGTTGCTGGTGGTTCTGCCACTGGATACTCTGTCTTTGAACGGAAGCACGGCAAAGACTCTGTTCTCGTGGCCTTGAACACGACAGAAGCCAAACGAACGATCACGTTCCAGACAAAACTCAAGCATAAAACGACGCTCGTCGACCGCTATAGCGGACGTCATTACGTCGTCAAACGAGATGGGAAAGTGACCGTCAGCTTACCTGCACAGGACGATGGTGGTACTGTCATTCTCGTGGCCAAGTCAAAAAAATGATAGCGAAAAGCCGTTGCCTCTAATTTAGAGACAACGGCTTGTTGTTTAGCGTGAATAGTTTGGAGCTTCTTTAGTGATGTGGACATCGTGAGGGTGACTTTCTTGCAACCCAGCCCCAGTCATGCGGATAAACTGAGTGTCCTCACGTAGTGCACGGATATCGGCAGCCCCACAATAACCCATTCCAGAACGAAGGCCACCGATGAGTTGATAGACAGTATCGGCTAGTTCACCACGATAAGCGACGCGTCCTTCAATACCTTCTGGTACGAACTTTTTATCGGCCTCTTGGAAATAGCGATCTTGGCTGCCTCGTTTCATCGAAGCCTCAGAACCCATTCCACGGTACGTCTTGAACTGACGACCTTGATAGATTTCCATCTCTCCTGGGCTCTCTTTCACACCTGCGAGAAGGCTACCAAGCATAACGGCATGAGCTCCAGCTGCGATAGCTTTCACAATATCACCAGAGTACTTGATTCCGCCATCAGCGATAACTGTGACACCGTGTTCTCTAGCTTCCGTGACACAATCATATACTGCTGTGATTTGTGGGACACCCACACCGGCGACAACACGTGTCGTACAGATTGATCCTGGACCAATCCCGACTTTAATGACCGATGCCCCGGCTTCAATCAAAGCTCGTGTCGCTTCAGCTGTTGCCACGTTTCCAGCGATAATTGGAAGCGTCGGGAACATGTCACGAAGTTCTTTCACTTTCTCGATGACACCGGCTGAGTGTCCGTGAGCCGTATCAACGACTAATGCATCGACACCTGCATCAACAAGAATTTGAGCACGTGATGCGGCATCTTTCGTGACACCAACGGCAGCTGCGACGAGCAAACGACCTTGTTTGTCTTTTGCAGCATGTGGGAACTGTTCGACTTTCTCAATATCTTTTGTCGTAATGAGACCTTTCAACACGCCTGAATCGTCGACGAGCGGCAATTTCTCAATTCGATGTTGATGAAGGATGCGCTCAGCTTCTTCAAGTGACGTCCCTACTTTTGCCGTAACAAGGTTTTCCGTCGTCATGACATCTGCAATCACCGTCGAATAATCTTTAATGAAACGAAGGTCACGGTTTGTCAAAATTCCGATTAATTTACGCTCGGTTTCTGAATTGACGATCGGGACTCCCGAGATACGGTATTTACTCATCAAGTACTCTGCATCGTACACTTGACGCTCCGGCGTCAAATAGAACGGATTCGTGATGACGCCGTTCTCTGAGCGTTTAACGCGATCGACGTGTTCAGCCTGCATCTCCATCGACATGTTTTTATGAATGACTCCTAAGCCGCCTTGACGCGCCATCGCAATGGCCATCGGTGCTTCTGTGACAGTATCCATACCAGCACTGATGACTGGAACATTTAACTCAAGACCTTCGCAAAGTTTAGTGCTTAAATTCACGTCTCTTGGCAAGACATTTGAAAAGCGCGGTACGAGTAAGACGTCATCAAATGTTAATCCTTCTTTTGCAAACTTGTTTTCCCACATAAAAATCGATTGCCCCTTTCTCTATCGGACCCGAATCTTTGTTTCGAAATATTTCTGTAATGGTAACAGGTATAGCTCGAAAGTGCAATTCAATTCACGATGTTCAGAAAGTTCAGAATTGTGTTCGTTCCATTTGCTTTCCGTTCTTAATGTTCGGGAATAGATTATATATACCGCAAAGGAAGCAAAATTATAAATAAAATCTATAAAAAAGACGACCGAGCGGATGCTCGATCGTCTTTCGCGTTGGCCTGGCAACGTCCTATCCTCACAGGGGGAGACCCCCAACTACTTTC
>NZ_JACSLP010000017.1:0-21023 GCF_018618175.1 Exiguobacterium sp. s50 | reverse complement strand
CTTTAAAAATGACGAAGCTTGCGCTTCATTCAAAAATTGTAAAACTTTTTTTGCCTCATCGTTCAGTTTTCAAAGTTCGTCTGTCGCTCTTGGCGACTAAATGATAATAACATTTATCATTATTGTGTGTCAACCAGTTTGTTTACTAAGTTGTAAGCAGCGCTGGCAACAGAGATAACTATAGCATCCCTTTCTATCACATGGCAAGCATTATTCTAAAAAAACTTTAAAAGATTTTCTCGTCCCCTTACTCGCATCTATTGTATTGGAGAAGGGAATTTTTCCCTGTCGACGAATACTCATCAATACCAACTTATAAGAAGGTGACACTTGATGCTCCAACTGCAGCCAAAGAAACGATCGAACCTGCGCATCTGGGCAGGAACACAGTATTACATATTAAAACGCCGAACACAATGGATGACGGATAAGAAACGGTACACTTCTAAACGAGATACTGCACCACTGCCCCACCTCATCTATGAGCACCGCACCCCACTCTACCGAAAATTACGAGATATCGATCTCAAAATGCAACAGAATAAAGTCATTAATCTTAATATCGCCATTAAACAGTTAAATGGCATCATCGTTTCTCCAAATGAAGTGCTCTCATATTGGAAAGCCATCGGGCGACCTACAAAACGAAAGGGCTATGTGGACGGAATGATTTTGCATTACGGAAAGGTCACGACTGGAACCGGGGGCGGATTGTGCCAATTATCCAACTTGATTTATTGGATCACGCTCCATAGCCCACTCACAGTGACCGAGCGTTACCGCCACAGTTATGATGTCTTCCCTGATTCACGAAGGGACCAACCTTTTGGGAGTGGCGCCACATGTTCCTACAACTATTTAGACCTTCAAATCACCAATCGGACGGCACAGACGTTTCAACTCCTTCTATATATAGAGGGGGATTATCTCGTAGGGCAATGGCGGTCCAATATCCCACCAACCGTTCAATATGAGATATATGAAGAAAACCACCACTTCACGAATGAATGGTGGGGTGGAACAGTTCGGCATAACCAAATATTTAGAAGCGTCTTCTCCCAAGATGGCACATTCATCCGAAATGAGTTCATCACAGAAAACCATGCTTTAACCATGTACGACCCCTTCTTACCTGAAAACACTGCATACAAAAAAGCCGACTCATAAACCGAGTCGGCTTCATTTCATTACGCGTGCGGCAAGAATATAAAGTAAGCCAAGAAGATCACTAACATGCCGTACATGATTGGGTGAATCTCTTTCGTCTTCCCTTTCGCGATCATCATGAGCGGATACAAGATGAATCCGAGCCCAATCCCCGTCGCAATCGACGAAGTGAGGGGCATCATCAGAATCGTCATGAATGAAGGAATCGCGATTTCTAGCTTTCTCCAGTCGATATCGAGTAAAGCCGAAGCCATGAGTACTCCTACGATAATCAATGCAGGGGCTGTGACCGCCGATGTGACGACTGCCAAGAGTGGCGAGAAGAAGAGCGCCAATCCGAAGAACAAACCTGCGAATACAGCCGTCAAGCCCGAACGACCACCGGCCGCTACACCAGCCGACGATTCTACATATGACGTCGCAGTCGATGTCCCAAAGATTGCACCTGCCACTGTTGCTGTTGAGTCAGCCATGAGCGCTTTACTCGCACGCGGCACTTTGTTGTCTTTCATGATTCCTGCTTGACGAGCTACCGCTACGAGCGTACCCGCTGTATCAAAGAAATCAATGAAGAAGAACGTCAAGATGACGACTAGCATTTGGACCGTGAAGACTTCTGAGAAATTGATGAACGCTTGTCCGAACGTCGATGACATGCTCGGTGGTGCCGAGATGATGTCTGAAATGGCAGTCGGTGTCGGTACAAGATTGAAGATCATCCCGACAATTGCCGTGAGAAGCATCCCGATGAAGATACCACCTTTTACATTTCGAACCATTAACAATGCTGTCACTACAAGACCGAACACCGAAAGGAGTGTCGTCCCTGTTCCGAGTGAACCGAGACCGACGAGCGTCGCTTCGTTGGCGACGACGATACCTGCATTTTTCAAACCGATAAAGGCGATAAAGAAACCAATCCCTGCCGCGACCGCCATTTTGAGTGGTCCCGGAATTGCGTTGACGACTGTCTCACGAATACCTGACAGTGTTAAAACGATAAAGAACAAACCAGAAACGAGAACCCCTGATAGTGCCGTCTGCCATGGAATACCCATGCCGAGAACTACACTGTACGCGAAGAAGGCGTTAAGTCCCATACCTGGAGCGATCGCAATCGGATAGTTGGCGAACAAGCCCATCATGACAGAACCGACGAGGGCGACAAGACCGGTTGCCACGAAAACGGCGCCCATGTCCATTCCTGCTGCACCTAACACGTTCGGGTTAACGAACAAGATGTAAGCCATTGCCAAGAACGTAGTGAATCCTGCAATCAATTCCGTTTTGATGTTCGTTCCAAGTTCATTCAACTGGAAGTAACGTTCAATCCGGTTTCCTGATGGTTGGTGATTTGGTTCTTGCTTGAGCTGTGTGCTCATTGGTTTTCCTCCTTGGCTCGCCGTAAAACGAGAAAAGGTCCCCGATTGATAACCGGAGACCCCACGCGAAACATACAGGGACATACGTCCCTGATCTATGTCTCGCCGTAGTGAAATCATTTAAGGTGATTTCGTAGAGACTCTCGGGCCATATTCCCGATATTATACGGCAAAATAATTTTTAATTGTTCGGATATGATAAGAACGTTTTTATCTTAACAACGGCAAAATCGAATGTCAACACAAATGACGGATTTTAATCAAATATTTCGTTCTATTGTTCGGATTTACCAAACAAAAACAGAGGGGATTTCTCCCCTCTGGTGGTTATTCCCATTCGATTGTTGCCGGTGGCTTCGAGGTGATGTCGTACAGGACACGGTTGACGTGACTGACTTCGTTGACGATACGAACCGAGATTTTCTCAAGTACATCCCATGGAATGCGGGCCCAATCTGAAGTCATTCCATCAATCGAGGTGACGGCACGTACGCCGACCGCATAGTCATACGTCCGCTCGTCGCCCATGACACCAACTGAACGAATCGGTGTAAGGACCGTGAAGTATTGCCAAATATCACGTTCGAGACCGGCTTTCTTCACTTCTTCGCGCAGAATCGCATCTGATTCACGCACGATTTCAAGTTTCTCTTCTGTGATTTCACCGAGAACACGAATGCCAAGACCTGGTCCCGGGAACGGTTGACGCCAAACGATATAGTCCGGTAACCCGAGTTCAGTCCCGAGTTCACGCACTTCGTCTTTAAAGAGCGTGTTAAGTGGCTCAATCAACGTGAAGTTCATGTCTTCCGGTAGTCCACCAACGTTATGGTGCGACTTGATTGTTTGTGCCGTGTCCGTTCCACTCTCGATGATATCGGTGTAAAGCGTACCTTGGGCAAGGAAGTCCATGTCCACAAGTTTAGACGCTTCTTCGTCAAACACGTAGATGAACTCATTGCCGATGATTTTTCGTTTTTGTTCCGGATCTGAAACGCCGGCAAGTTTCGCCATGAAACGCTCCTGCGCGTCAATCTTGATGACTTTCATATTGAAACCGTCCGCGAACGTCTTCATGACGCTGTCCGCTTCATTTTTACGAAGCAAACCATGGTCGACGAACATACATGTCAATTGGTCGCCGATGGCACGATGAACGAGCGCTGCGACAACCGATGAGTCGACGCCACCTGACAACGCGCAAAGAACTTGCTTGTCACCGACAATCTCGCGAATCTTCTCGACTTCGATATCGATGAAGTTCTCCATCGACCACTCACCTTTGGCACCACACACTTCATAGATGAAGTTTTTCAAGATGTCGTTGCCGTACTCAGAGTGACGGACTTCCGGGTGATACTGGACGCCGTACATTTTGAGTTCATCGTTCTTGATTGAAGCGACCGGACATGACGGGTTCGTCCCATCGACGATAAATCCTGGCGGTGCTTCCATGACGAGGTCGCCGTGGCTCATCCAAACCGTATGTTCCACCGGGAGACCTTTGTAGAGCGCCGACGCTTCCGGTGTCGAGAAGAGCGTCGCTTTTCCGTATTCGCGATGTGCCGCTCGTTCGACACGTCCACCGAAGTGATGCGTCATGAGTTGCATGCCGTAGCAGATTCCGAAAATCGGAATGCCAAGTTCGAAAATTTCCGGGTCACAGCGATATGCGCCTTCCGCGTACACACTGTTCGGTCCACCCGAGAAAATAATCCCGGCCGGAGCCAATTCACGAATCTCAGCAGCGGTCATCTTGTGGGAATGAAGCTCACTATATACGCCAAGGTCACGTACACGACGTGTGATCAACTGGTTGTACTGGCCTCCAAAGTCGAGCACCAAAATCATCTCTTGTTCTATTTTCACAAAACCTCCACCTTTCTGCCTTCTTCTCAAAAAAAGAGCGAGCTTCTCCCACGGATTCACTAAACCGAAGAAGAAGCACGCCCTTTTCTGTGTATACGAAACGTGCTCCTTCATAGTCGGTCCATTTACGGTGGTCCGGTAGAGACTCTCGCGCCAATTCGCGAGTATATACGAAGGATTGCTGTTCAATTATCTAACTAATGCGTCTATCTTACTGTATGCATCCGCCTACTTCAACTCATAATTCGACGAATCATGATTTTCCAATATTCTTTATATTTTGAATTCGGCATTTTTTCGGCATAGATACTTTGTTCAAACAAACGGGTCAATCTCGTCATTTCCGTCGATTCATAATAAGCATCGACCTCTGCGGCGAGTTCGGACGGCGTGCGCCCGTCGACTTTGAAGCCTGCTCCGCGGAGTCGTTTCACTAGATATCGATGCATGGCGACGAGTCGATTTTCATTCAATGGACGCCGTGTCCACCAAAGCATCATGACGAGGCGTTCAATCGATTTTCGGTTCCATACGAGAACGGCGACCGTAAAGACAATCACAATCCAACCCCACACCGGCATATTCCAGTTCTCCGTTGCCGCCTCTCCCGACGTCACATCATCGAGTGCCAAATCTTCTTGCGGACGATTCGTCGGCTCGTCGTCTTGCGACGCTTGTGGATCATTGGCCGCTGGATCGTCTGCATTCGCTTCGTCCTCCGTCTCGACTTGAAGCAAGTTGGCGTCCGAGAAACTGATGGTCGCCTCGAGCGGGACCCAGCCTGCGCCTTCCACGAAATATTCTACCCATGAGTGAGCGTGACGGTTCCGGACCGTGTATTCTTCTTCCCCTTGGATAATCCCGCGAGCATCACCCATCGTGAAACCTTTGACCCAACGCGTCGGCACTCCGCTCGCCCGGAGAAGGACGGCAGCCGAGGTCGAGAAGTTGTCACAGTACCCGATTAACGTATCGAACAAAAATTGATCGACGTAATCCGTATCACCTTCCGGGACGGCTACATCTTCCGTATTGTATTGGAAATCTCCAGATTGGAAGTAGGCTTGGACTGCTTGGGCTTGGTCGTAAGGTGTCTCACTGTCGCCCGTGATATCGGCCGACAAGTCGCGGACCCGATCCGGAAGTGAGTCCGGCAATTGTAAGTACGCCTGCCGCTCTTCTTCCGTCAACGTCGTCACCGGCTCATTCAACGCCAGTTGCTCTTCTGTGAAGGAAGGGACACTGTAGCGAAGTTGAATCGTCTGAGGCGTCGTTTGCCCGTCATTGTCGAACACGATTTTCCCGGACGGTCGGATGTGAATCGTCTCGTTCGGAAACGGTTCTTCGATATTCCCGACTCGGAATTCGGTGCCATTGTCCGTCTCCGTCGCCTGTGGGTATTCTCCACCATACGGGACGAACGTTTGGCGCCGGTCAAATCGGAGCAACGCCTGTTCCGGTGTCGTATCGACAGCTTGGTCGACGAGTTGTCCGCGGTTATATTCGGAATCGAGGACCGGGGACTCGACCCAGCCTTTCCCCGTATAAATCTCTTTTGACTCGATGCGCCAATAGCGCGCCGGCACACCACGGGCGATGAAGACGATGCCGTCATCTTGCTCAAACGGTCCGCCGAGTTGTTCATCGTTCACCCCATAGCCGACTCGACCGCTGCCTGAGCCTTCATCGTTCCCAGCATTTTGGAAACTCGTCGTCAACCGATCGGACCAATCCCCTTCAATTGTCGGCGACACGCTCGCGAGCGCCAACACGACCGAAGCGAGGAGCGCGATACTGACATAGCGGACGAGCGATTTGCTCGGTCGTTTCGCCAGGTCGGTGACGAAGAGCAATAAGAGCGATGCTAAAATTGCGAGTAAAATCTTCCCTTCCCCGTCATAAAGCGTCCACGTGTCAAAGTAAGCCATCAGTCCGAGCGTCGAAACGATCATCCCGAGAACGAAGCCATAGCTCGGATACGTGCGTCCGACCAGGATGGCGAACAGTACCCCGATGAGTGCCATCGCCGAGAAGAAAATCGCCTCTTCCGGCAAAGCCCCGCTCAGTACCCCGCTCAAATCCTCTAACCATAGACCGAACCAATCCAGGATACTCCCGTGGTACACGTACAAGACGATAAAGAAATTGAAGACGACCACACCAATGAAACCATACCAAGGCAACAAGCTCGCAAACATCGGAACGAGAAGCAGGAACAAGAACGGCCAATTGACATCAAATGTCGTACTGCCCACAATCGGCTCGACCCAAAATGACAACAAGTAGGCGGCAAGCGCCGTATAGACGATTCGTTTCAACCATGTCGTCATGTCGTCACCTCGTTCGCCGTGTACAAATGATAGCTGCCTTGTGTCTCATTCATGATCTCACGCACCCATTTCGTCTCGAGTGGGCTAATCAAAATCAAGTTCCCCACTTCTTGCGGCAGGTTGCGCTTCACTCGTTCGACAAGGCGCCCTTCCGGCTCCGGTGTCGCTGTCAGCAAGTAATGGCCGACCTCTGCGCTTTGGTCCGGCAAATGGAACAGACGGACCTGCTCTTCGATGACATACAGTTCGAACGGCAGATTTTTCCGCTCGAGTTGTCGGATTGCACCGACGAGAAGCGACAATGAACGTTCGAACGCTTCTTCATGCCCAGCCGTTGTCGATGGGACAAAGACAAGCGACAGTTTCTTCTCCTGCTCTTGGTCGAACGTTTTCGTCATTAAGTTTCCGCGTCGAGCCGAGGCTTTCCAATCGATTCGACCGATGCGGTCCCCGGCCGCATACTCACGGACACCACTCGTCGTATTGGCAACCTCGGTATATGTGCGCGTGCGGCGATACTGTTCGCCTCGCCCACCGACTTGCTCGTCACGCGGTAAGTCGAACGGAAGTTCAGCAGGTGAGACTTCAACGACCGTCTCGAGTCGCAACGTCCGTTTGCGGTCGAACAATCCGAACACGTCTCGCACGTGAAGGACAGTCCGATCGAACACGTGGATGCCGCGTCGAATCTGTTCGATTTCGTAATGCACCGTCTCTGTTCGCCGAAAAAAGCGGTCGACCGGGATAACAATCACGTCCGTCGATGTAGCGAGACGAGGCGGTGGTGTCTCTTCTAACGTGACGACCCCGACAAGAAACGGGTATTTCCGCTCCACTTGCAGTTCTACGTCCATCGTTTGTCCCGAGACGAGCCGTTTCGTCGTGATTCGCCGCGAGACGTTGGCTGCCGTGACCGGGTAAATCATAAAGATTGTCCAATACGCCGCCAAAACGAAAAATGACCACCAAAGTGTCGAGGCGACGATACTCCCTTCGATCCGGGCGAACGCGTAAAGTCCGAATGCCGCCGCCCACACGAGGAACAGCTTCATCCAATTTTTCATACTTCTTTGACCTCACGATCCATCGGGACCGGTAGCGAGTCGAGCCAACCTTTGACAAGATGTTCGGCCGTTTTCCCTTTATAACGCGCCTCTGCCGTCAACAAGATACGGTGACCGAGCACACTACCTGCGAGCGCCTTCACGTCATCTGGCAAGACGAAATCACGGTTATGGATATACGCCCACGCCTGAGCTGCCTTCATCAAAGCGAGCGTCGCACGCGGACTACCCCCGAGGTACGTGTTCGGGTCGTTGCGCGACTCATGGATCAAGCGGACGATATACTGTTTGACCGCACTCGAGACATGCACGTCACGCACTTCACGCTGCATCTGTTCGACTTCGTGTTTCGTGATGACACTTAGGAGCGCCTCGAGCGGCTCTGCCTTTTCGAAACGGGTCAACAAAGAGATTTCTTCATTGAACGACGGGTACCCCATCTCGATTTTAAGAAGGAATCGGTCGAGCTGGGCTTCCGGGAGCGGGTATGTTCCTTCATGTTCAATCGGGTTTTGTGTCGCCATGACGAAGAACGGGGAAGGTAAGATTTTGACTTCCCCATCGACGGTCACACTGCGCTCCGCCATCGCCTCGAGTAACGCCGACTGCGTTTTCGGAGAGGTCCGGTTGATTTCATCAGCCAAGACGATGTTCCCCATCAAAGGTCCCGGACGGTACTCGAACTCTTTTGTCTTTTGATTGTACATCGAGATCCCCGTCAAGTCGGACGGCAACATGTCCGGAGTGAACTGAACGCGTTTAAAATCCAAATCAATGGCACGACTAAACGTACGAACGAGCATCGTCTTCCCGACCCCGGGCACGTCCTCTAACAATACGTGACCTCCGGCAAGCAACGCAGTCAAACTTTTTGCGATGACATCTTCTTTCCCGACAATCACCGTTTCAATGGCATTGATGATCGATTGAATGGCTGGACGATAGGACATAGCCGACTCCCCTTTTTTCTCTAATCGCTGAAGCGTTCGAAAATTGAATGTTCTGACTTTATTGTGACATATTCAAGCGCTCGTGTGAAAGAAAACCATCACGCCAATCGGTTTTCCATTCTTTACCCGAAAAAAGGCGCCTTGTCTCTGATTTGAGCAGGCGCCATGACGTTTATTTTGGACGTTCGATTTCAAAAGTGTCCCCGAGGGTCGCATAAAAGTTGCCGGCGAGACGACTGACCGGCGCCAGTTGTTCCGCATCGATGCGTCCAGCATGATAAAGCGCTGGCTCGATGTGAAAACGGACGACGCGAGCGATCAACAAGTCCGCTGTCACGACGCCATCGTGTTCGATTGGCACGTGATGGTGAAGTTTACACTCCATCCGGATTTTGGCTTCTTTCACACCCGGTGTCTCCACGACGTCACTAGGCACGATGGTGAAGGCCGTCCGCTCGAGTTCGCTTTCCTCGGGTCCTAGATTGGCTGCCGTCTCATTGACGAGGGTCACATTCGTTTCGTCTACGATATGGATGACGAGTTCTTCGTTCGCGACAGCGTTGCGAGCCGTGTCTTTCATGACACCGCCCTTCCGTTGAACCGACACCGAGAGAAGTGGTGGTTCGGAAGCGACGATATTGAAATAACTGAACGGGGCGGCGTTAATCGTCTCTCCGTTTCGTGTCGTCACAAATGCGATTGGGCGCGGTACGACACTTCCAATCAAAAATTTATACGCGTCACGTTCGGTTAAAGCTGAAGGTTCAATCGATAGCATACGATAGCACTCCTTTGGATTCGACTATAGGTTCAAACTATCCCGTTCACAGCGGACGTGTCAAACGTGAGCACATCGGAATGTGTAGGATGATGAAATACGGGGTATATCCGTCTAGATATGACAATTAAACAGACAATCATCTGATGGCACATCGCTTGAGCAGTTCGGTGTTCATCTGATTTTTCTTTTTGTATATTTCGGTTATGACGATTGAATTGAAGATGGTTTTAGTTAAGGAAGGAAGTAGAGCGTATTATGGGCAAGTGGATTGAACAATTGAACAGTCGTCAAATACTCGGCATCCTCTACGGAGTCTGTGCTATGAGTCTTGTCTTAACGGCAATTGGCGCTTGGGTCGTTCGAGACGGAGCGGTATCACCCACTGAATTGTTGTCGTTGCGTTGGATTTGGATGATTGGCCTCATCATGTTTATCGGTGCCATCTTATTGATTGGTCGACCGCTCATCAAACGGATATCGACTCAAAATGAAAAGATGCATGCGAAGCAACAAGAGATGCAGTCGGTGCTCGAAGTATCTAAACAAAACGAAACAAAACTGCAGTACCGTAACGAACTGATTGAAGTGCTCGCCTCGAAAGAGTCACTCTTTGATTATTCATCGGTCATCGAAAAAATCGTCTTGTTGACTGAAGCAGAGTTCGGGGCTCTACTTCTCATCAAGGACGGCGAAATTGTTTCAGTCGTACCAAAAGGCATGACGGAAGATCAACAAGAAGATTTAAAGACCAAGTCTCTTCTGTTGAAACGCGTCATGATCTCTAAATCGTTAGAAGCGACATCTAAAAAGATTGCCGACGAAATTCATGAATACCCGTATTACATTCATGAAACGGTCATCCCCGTTAAAGACCCGTCAGACAGCAACATGATCGGATGTCTTTATTTAACGTGCTACGACGAACAGTTCGACGCGAGCGAAACTTCGGAATTAAACGCGTTTGCAAACCAGTTGGCGATTTCTCTCTTGCGGACCCAACTTTATCGCCAAATGCAACAAGACCGGAAAGAGACGGCTCAGCTCATCAATTCAGTACGTGAAGCCATCTTATACCTCAACTACGAGGAGAACAGCGTTGTCGGAAACCGCGCATTCATCCGTATGTTCGACGAGTTGCAATTCGAGTATCAAGGCTACGAGCAACTGACTACCGTCTCGATCGATATCGAACAGTGGGCGGAACGCGTCGATCAACGGGATCGTTTTATTAGCTACATCGAGCGCGTGTTCGACCAAGACCCGCCAGAAGATGGCCTGTCCATCTCGCTCGATCAAGGCGATTGCTTCCTTCAAGTATATGCCGAGAGCATTTACCGGGATGGGAAGATTCACGGCACGATGCTCGTGTTGCGTGATGTGACGGCCGAGACCGAAATTGACCGGATGAAGTCAGAGCTCGTCTCAACAGTCTCACACGAACTGAGAACCCCTTTGTCATCGATTTATGGGTTCACGGAACTGATGCTCGAGCGTGACTTAAAAGAAAACCGTCGCGAATTGTATTTGAAGACTATCCATGACGAAACGAAGCGTCTCTCCTACTTGGTAAACGACTTCCTCGACCTGCAAAAGATGGAGGCCGGGAAACAGACGTTCGAATGGGAAACGGTCGACCTTCTCGAACTTGCCCGTGACAGCATCAGCTTCTATCAAGAAACGACCGACTCGCATCATTTACACCTCGATGCCGACGTCGGACAAGACTTCAAAATCGAAGCTGACTTAGAAGGAATGCGGCAGTTGCTCGGTAACTTGCTCAGTAACGCCATCAAGTATTCACCTGAAGGCGGCAACGTGCTCGTCTCGTTGGAACGACTCGAAGGACAAGTCGTCATGAAAGTCCGGGATAACGGGATGGGCATCCCTTCTTCCGCCTTGCCGAACTTGTTCGGCAAATTTTACCGAGTCGACAACTCGGACCGCCGAAAAATCGGTGGAACAGGCCTCGGTCTCGCCATCTGTAAAGAGATCGCCAAAGCGCACGACGGACATTTACATGTCGAATCGATCTACGGTGAAGGTAGCACCTTTATCTGTGAGCTCCCGACGTCAAAAGAGGCGATTCATCAATGAGCGCGGCCGGATTCATTCCGGTCGTGTTTTTATATCGTCGCTTCTCTTTTTTGCAGGAATGTTTTGGCATAATCTAGAAAAAGAGTAACACCGAGAACCTGAGGCGACGTCACTATACCCTTCCCATTATTCTCGCAGGTAAAATTTAAAAAAAGAGTTATACTAGTAAGGAAGAGACAGACAAGATTGGAGGTCATGGAGTTGGATCATCGCGACCCACCGTTTTCAGAAGTAGGCGACTTTAAACAATGGGGCCGTTTTGATATAAACGTGCCACTGCAGGGCGGGCAAGCTGAACTTCAGACTGCCGTGTCGATTGTAAGAAATCATATTCCGTTGCGATTGGGTGGATTTTATATCATCGCAAGTGAAGATGGGATTTTGACGAGCGGCTCACACGACGCCAATTTACAAAAGCACATCATTCACTTGCTCCAACAAGTGCAAATGGGCCATGTGGAAGATGAGGCGTTGATGAACGAACCGATTTGGACGATTCATTATTTCACCACTCCATAAAACGACAAGAGACGATTCGGGCGTCTCTTTTTTTGCGCAAAAAAAGAACGCCTCGAGAGGCGTTAATCTGCTTGAGAACGTATAGCGATTACTTTTTCATAGTACTCAGTTGCCAACTTGTACTTACCATTTTCCCTAAGCTCACGAGCCAACCAAAGAGCATATTTTTCAATATAAACGTAGTCATCATAGAGCTCAAAATATTGGACTGCTTTTTTCAACGTACCTATCAGCTTAATTTTGTCCTGTTCTTGATAACAGTTTTTATAAATCTCAAAGTGATGATCAAATTCTTCTAGTCCTTCTTTGTCACCCTTTAGTTCATATCCTTTTTCCAACCAGTTTAGGATTTCTGTACTATTATCATAATTAGTGTAGCCCTCTATCAAAGACAACACACTAAACAACTTACTCTTAACTTCTTGCTTATATTCAAAACTACGCATAAAATATTCGAGTGCTTTTTCTTGATCACCTAACGAAGAGTATACTTCACCCATGTTATTGTAAAGCATACCATTATAGTTTTTTAAGTCTGTAGCACTGATAACTTTTACAGCCCGTTGATAATAGGACAATGCTTCTGTGAATCTTTTTCTTCTTTTATGCGCTAATCCGATGATTAAATGGCACTCTACAATCCGCTCCAAATAGAAATGATCTTGGAAATATTCGAGACCAACCTTCACGTTTTCGACGGCTTGTAAATAATCGGCGCATCGATAATAAAGTCCACCCATAATGTAGCTCATATCAGCGACTTCCCAATCGGAAATGCCCGAAGTAGCTAATTGTTCGTTTAGTTGCTCTAACAATTCTAAGCCTTCTTCTTTTTCATTTTCATTGAAAAGTTTTAAGCATCTCATTAAACCATATCTCAACAAATCATCACGATCGAGTTGATCTTCAATCCACCCAATTTCTTTAAAATACTTCCCCTCTCGACCAGGCATCATTTCAAATCGCGCTAGCGCCAATAGTAAAGTTACATATAATTCTTTAGATTGATTTACAACTGGATTAAGTAGATACTTCTCAACTTCTTTTTGTCGATCCCAGTCTTTTCTAGATAGGATAGCTTCTTTTAAAAGACCTTGAATTTCATATTTCACTTTTTCTACTTGTTCACTAAAGTCGTAATAAAGTGGTACGTCTATTTCTAATCTTTTAAATATCATTTCTAGTACTTCTTCACTAGGAGTAGTCTGGTTATTTTCAATTTTACTCAAATATGAAATGGAACATACTCCTCTTGCCAAGACAGACTGCTTCATATTCCTACGCATGCGCTCAATTTTGATTAAATTTCCATAGTTATATTCCATCTTAAGCGATAGCCCCTTCGTCCTAATATCAAATGGTTTTTCATATAATTTCTATCTAAAATACGATTAATTAGGAAAATACATTAAGAAAATCATAAAAAAACATGTTTCCTCTCTTTGATTTTCCCAACCAGTAACAGTCCGATGGGCATATTATTCATGATAAGATTTAACTATAAACAATGTTATCCTATTCAATTATTAGGTATAAAGCTTCACTCGGTGCGTTTTTAATATATTACTTAATTTTTTATGGAGGTGAATATGACAAATGGGGAAATTAAACTTTTTACTTGCAGAAGACTATATCAAACCTAAAATTTATTTCCAATCTAAGCAAGCCCCACTGTTTAATGCGTCTTATTCCTATGCTGATCGCAATCAGTTCGAGGGGCTAGATCATTTGACCCACTTGTTGCGTTCTCCTAAAGGATTCATAATCAACGCTTTTCAAATTGACTACTATCAAACTTTGCCACAATTAATTGCCAAAACGCTCAAAGAAAATCGGTCATATAAAAAACTATACATTCTCGGACCGGAACTGTCTCTCTCTATTCTAAAACGCAGTTCAAAAACCGTCTATGAGAAACACTTCCAAGAATTTGGTTATATAAATGTAGAACGAGATTTCCAAGGAGTTCTGCGCCAGTGTTTAGCTTTGTTACAAGAAGGACATATTCTATATATTCTTCCTGAAGCGTCTATTTGCTGGAAACCAGAACCTTATCAATCATTAGAAAACACCCTTACTCCTCTATGTAGCACACTACTCAGTCAAGAAGCGAACGTCCCTATTTTATCGTCTTCCACTAAAGAAAGCTCTGACAAAGTCATCTTGCATGAACCGAATATGCCACAACAATATATAGGCGATTTGGAATCACGTATTTACCAACAATCAGAATCGGTATATAATTTACTAGAATCTCCAGTTTCTGACTACTGAGTACCATTACACTAGAGATCGCAGCTTTCGATATAACAATCTAATTAATGGAGGGACTCACGATGAAAAAGATTACAGGACTATTATTCATCGCCGCAGCAGTATTACTTTTAGGCAGTTCAATCAAACCAATGGGTGAAGAACTCCCACGCCTTGCAAAATTTGATGCTCAAATTCAGCCTTTCGGCGAAGAGCTTCCACGATTGGCAAAACTCGCAATCCCAGTCAAACAATTTGGTGAAGAACTTCCACGTCTTGCGAAAGTTGATAGCCCAATTAAACCACTTGGCGAAGAACTTCCGCGCCTTGCCTAATCCTTTAAAAGAGACGCCCTTGCGCGTCTCTTTTTTATTTCCGAATCTCTGGAAATAAACTTTTAGAAAAAAAGTAAAACAATTTACATATTAACCTCCATTTTTTTCTTGTTTCCTTATATAATAACGGAGACATGATGACGATTTCATTTCACAGCTATTTCATATGAACGACGAACAAAGGAGCGGATCTCGATTGAACCGAACGAAACCATCTTGGAACTTGAAACTGTTGCTTAGCTCTTCCCTTGTCATTGGTGGCATGGCCATCGCCCCATTCGACTTGACGCCGACCGGTTTCGAATCGAGCCGTGTCGAAGCTGCCTCGACCTACACGACGACAGCTAACTTGAACCTTCGTTTGAGTGCCGCCACTTGGAGTCCGATTCTTCTAACGATTCCATCCGGGGCGTCCGTCAAATATGTCAGCACGTACGGGTCTTGGTACAAAGTCAGTTACGGCGGAAAAACCGGCTACGTCGCTTCGCAGTACATAAAAGTATCGAGCGCGTCGACAATCACGCCGAGTTCAGCCTCGTACTACAAAACAACAGTCAATTTGAACATGCGATTGACGGCAGCCTCATGGAGCACGGTCTTGATGACCATCCCGAACGGCGCCACTGTCAAGTACGTCAGCCGCTACGGCTCTTGGTATAAGGTCAGCTACAATGGGAAAACGGGCTATGTGGCTTCCCAGTACTTATCAGCCACAGGAGCCCCGACCACGACGACATCGACAACCTCCTACCAAACAACGGTCAACTTGAACATGCGTTTGACGGCTGCCTCGTGGAGCAAGGTATTGATGACCATCCCGAACGGCTCGACCGTCAAGTATGTCAGCAAGTACGGCTCTTGGTATAAGGTCAGTTACGGTGGGAAGACGGGCTACGTCGCTTCACAGTATTTGAAACCAGCCACGACGACGACACCGACGACGTCCACAGGCACGGGACGTACGATTGTGATCGATGCCGGACACGGTGGAAACGATCCTGGAGCTGTCTACGGCTCATCTTACGAAAAAGTGATTGCGTTCGACATTGCCGCACGTCTCGCGAGTACGCTCTCGAATACATATGGCTATAACGCACGGATGACACGCACGAACGATGTCTACTTGTCGCTCGCACAACGCGTCGAATTGACGAAGTCGTATAAAGGCAGCGCCTTTGTCAGCATTCACAACAACTCTTCGACGAATACGTCTTACCACGGTCATGAAGTACTCGTGCCGACCGGAGAAAGCTATACGACGAACCCATACATCTCGGCTAGCCGGAGTCTAGGGGCGGCCATCAACCGTGAACTCGGTGCCCGTATCCCGACAATCCGTAACCGTGGCGTGAAGTATCAAAACGTTTACGTCGTCGGAAAAAACAGCGTCCCTTCGACACTCGTCGAATACGGGTTCATCAGCAACGCGAACGACCGCTCGCATTTGACGAGCACCACTTACCGGCAACGGATGGCAGACGCCACCGCTTCTGGGATTCATCAATTCATGAGCACTTATAAATAAGCAAGAGACCTGACCGCATATGCGATCAGGTCTCTTTTTCTGTAGTCGTACAACGCCAAATCTTATGCGGTGCGCCAGGTCCCCAGTAATGGTCAAGCGTCAACGTCGGCGGCCCGATCCGCTTTTCCCAATAGGCTTGAGACGTCGGGAAGCCAGCATCCAAGTAAAACGCCGTCTGTCCGTTCGCTGACAATTGTCGTTTGATGTTCTCAATCAAGAAGTGACCTACCCCTTGACGTTGGGACGTAGGCGACACGTACATGCAACCGACTTCTGGCGTGTTCGGTTCGACGTCGATATGGGCAGTAATGATGTCATTGGGAGGTAAAATCGCCGCTGTGCCCACGATGACGCCGTCTTTTACGACAACGAAAATTTGAACGGACTCGTCCTCGAAACTGTCCTGAACGGTCGTGTTCAATCGCTCTACTTCTTCATCCAATAGATCGGCATCCTCAAACTGTTCTCGCCGAATCAAGTCACTCAGACTCTCCATGAACAGTCGTTGGAGCGGTTTGACGTCTTCGCGGTCAAGCGGGCGAAAGTTCAATGTCTCCACTTCCCTCTAGTCCTGAATTGTACGTGCTAGTCTTTACCCGCGTCCCGATGGGGGGTAACGTTCGCTTGATGCGATCCTTCGACCGCTTCGAGTTGCTCGAGGTGATCATAACCGAGATGGCCGTGTGTCTGCCAGACGAGGATGATCGCGGTCGTAAGGAGTAACAGCGTCAAGTGAAGAAATCCAATCGGGAACGCGCCCGGCTCAATTAACGGAACGAGCGTGAACGAGACGTTGAACATCGTGTGCAATAAGAACACAGACCATAAGTTCATCGTCGTGACGTTATAGAGCCACGAAATGATAAACGTGAACGCCAGAATCGCCGAGCCATACGCCCAAAACGGGATCAATGACTGCCCCGTCCCCTCCATGAAGAAGAGCGGAATATGCCAGCCCGCCCAGATGACGCCGACGAACAGGCTCGCCTTGACGGGCGTGACTTTCAGTTGAAACGCATCGAGCAAATATCCGCGCCACCCGTACTCTTCTTGGATTGTTCCTCCAAGGAACAACATGTAGAGGAAATAGGGAACAACGAGCCATGGATGTTCGAGTAACGACGCGCCATCGGCATCGGACCACCAATAGGCAATCAAAAACAGTGCCGGAAGGAACAAGAGGCCGAACGCGTAATAGCGAACGGGCATCTTCCACTCGAACCCTCGCTTCCAGAGCGTTTTTACCCCTAACCAGCCATTCTCCCGGAACGCCATATAGCTCCCCGCCAGACTTGGACCGAACGCCCCAATCACGACAATCACCTGGATTGGTAATCCGGTCCACATATACAGCCCCCACCACGCCAGCCATGAGAACCCGAACGCGATGAGGAGAAACAGAATGATTTCTTTTTTTGTCGGAATCAACGCGTCCCCCTCCTTCTACACGTAGTTTACCCGCTTTCTGCCGGGCTTCCCTATTTCACGCAAAAAATATTTTCAACAAGTGAAGCAAAATGATAGGTGGGCTTTTGTTTTGCGGGGTATAATTAGAATTACTATAAAAAATACATTCTTTAGCGAGGTACACATGGAACCAGTAGTCGAACACTCGATGAGTCATAATGTTTTTCTTGTGATTCTCTCTTATATTATCGCCGCCGTTTCTGCATACGCCGCCATCGAGCTGGCACGGCGTGTCAATTCAGCGAACCGTTCCGTCCAGAACGTGTGGATCTTAGCTGGAGGTGCGACGCTCGGTCTCGGGATATGGTCGATGCATTTTATCGCCATGCTCGCGCATGAGGCGTTGCGACCGGTCACGTATTCGATCCCGCTCGTCCTATTTTCCGTCATCATCGCCATGGCCGGTTGTATGTTCGGCTTCTTGATCGTCTCGCGTCGCACGACCCGCCCCGCTTTGATCGGTGCCGGTGTTGTGATGGGCGGCAGTATCGCGAGCATGCATTATGTCGGCATGGCCGCCCTGCAAGGTGTAGTGACTTCGTATAATCCATGGCTTGCGGCGTTATCGATTCTGATTGCGATTGGCGCCTCGCTCGGCGCCTTATGGATTGGCTTCTTTTCGAAGTACACACAGAAAAAGATGCATATGGAACTGAAGGTGTTCTTCTCCCTTTTGATGGGTGTCGCCATCTTCGGCATGCATTTCGTCGGCATGCTAGCAGCGACGTTCACGTTCGTTGAGACAGATCGACCTTTCTCCAATGCGATTGAGCCTTCACTGCTCGCATGGCTCGTGACGGCGATTACGATTCTCTTGTTCGCCATCTTCTTCTTATCACTCACGCTCGATCGTCATCTCCGCAAACGAGAATTCATTCAAGCGACGATTCTTGATTCGACGACGGATGCAGTCGTCACGACGACGAAAGACGGGATGATTCAATACGCGAACACAGCCTTCTATCGCTTGTTTGACGAAATCGAAGAAGATGCTTTTTTCCAAGACTATCATCCGTCGCTCACGATCAATCAACCGTTTTATGAACCACGGCGCGTCGACATCGATGACCGAACGATCGAAGTGACGAGTTATCCACTCAAAGGGGAAACAATGGACCAAGTACTTTGGTTCTTGCGTGACGTCTCGGAGACAATTGCCTCACAGCGGCTCGTCGAACATATGGCGTATCACGATACGCTCACGGATTTACCGAACCGGCATAAGCTCGAACGGATTTTAGCCGAACATATTCAAATCGAGGACCCGGTCGCTTGTCTCTACATCGACATCGATCGTTGGCGGTTCTTGAGCGACATGCTCGGGCATCACGGCTCGGACGAACTGACGATGCAAATCGCTGAGCGTCTGCAAGTGACCATTCACCCGGATGACATTTTGACGCGCGTCGGTTCATCCGAATTCATCATCTTGCTGTTTGATAAGCGGAGCACGCTCGCCAAACAGAAAGCCGAGAAGTGTATCAAGGCGATCTCGCAACCGTTCGATATCGACGGGACGACCGTCGAACTGACGATGAGCGCCGGCATCAGTCATTATCCGAAAGATACGAAGTCGGCCGAGGAGCTCGTGCAATACGCACGCCTCGCCGTCCACGAGTCGAAACGGACCGGTAAGAATCAAATTAAAGAATTCGAAGACGAGTCGAAGCATCAAATCCTTCGTACCGTCGAAATCGAAAAGGCGCTCGCGCAGGCGCTCGACCGAAATGAGTTTTCACTCGTGTACCAGCCGAAAGTGTCACTTACGCAAAATCGACTCGAAGGCGTTGAGGCGCTCCTGCGTTGGAACAACCGCGAGCTCGGTCACGTGTCACCGACAGACTTCATTCCAATCGCGGAGAACACCGGCCTGATTCACTCAATCGGCAGTTGGGTCATGCGTGAATCATGCCGAGCCTGGGTCCATTGGAAGAAGTCGGGCGTGAAACCATTCACGCTTTCGGTCAACGTCTCCCCGCTCCAGTTCGCGCGTGAGGATTTTGTCGAGTCGCTCCAGGCCATCTTGGATGAGACCGGGATGGACCCAATGTTCCTCGAATTGGAAGTGACGGAGTCGTCGATGCTGTCATATGAAGAATCGACGCGAGAGAAACTCACCCAGCTCCATCAGTTCGGGATTTTAATCTCACTCGACGATTTCGGGACGGGCTACTCGTCGTTCCGTCAATTGCGTGAGCTACCGGTCCAAGTATTGAAAATCGACCGGTCGTTCATCGTCAACTTGTTCACGGACCGGAACCAGGAAGCCATCGTTCGCTCGATGATTCAACTCGGCCATAACTTGGGTATGAAAGTGCTCATGGAAGGTGTAGAGACGTCGGATCAGCTCGAATGGTTACTGAACGAACAGTGTGATTACGTCCAAGGTTATTACTTCAGTCGTCCACTTCTTGAAAAGGACGTCGTGAAACATGTCAAATCGGTCACGACGTACATCGAGTTTGGAAAGACCCGCGCTTGATCAGACTGCAGCCCCTGCGCTGCAGTCTTTTTGTATGCCATAAATCTCCCATGCCACCAGGCACGGGAGAATCGTTTTACGAGACTTGCGCTTTTTCTTGTTCGCGAATCAAGTGATATTGTTCGAGGATCAGCTTCGTCAGCGTATCGTCCTCATGCAATTGAAGATATTTTTCCACCGTCGAGACGATGCCGTCTTCTTCGATGGACACATAAAGTTCAGAAGATTCTGAATCCTCAGGGTTGTAATAGGTCAAGGCAGCCGCGATTCCGTAGGCCAGTTCATTCGGTTCGATGCCGTTATCAATGAGTTCGCGGGCCGGTTTGACGAGCCGGTCACTCGGTCCGAGCTTACGAATCGGTGAGCGGGCGACGCGTGAGACTTCATCTTTCAACTTCGGATTCTCGAATCGTTTGATGATCTTTTGAATGTATTGGCTATGTTCTTTCGCCTCTCGTGTTTCCAGCCGCCTTTTTCTTGGCGCTCGCGCTCTTGTTCAGCTTCCCGTTCTTTAAAGAATGGTGGGATGACCCGTCGCTTCGCCCGAAAGCGTATCGCTTTGCCGGACGTGTTGCCGGCGGCGTCTTGTCATTCCAGCTCTTCGCCTGGCTCCTATTCGGTCAAGGCGAGTGGATCGGAAGTATGTTCTTGATCCCGTTCCTCATTTGTCTCTACTTCGTCATCCGCATGTTCAAATGAAAAAGGGGGAAGCGACTTAAACTGTACCCTGAGTAGTAGACACTTAAAAAAGTCTATTGCTCAGGTTTTTTGTGTACACTGGACTAAATCATATTGGGAGTGAATT
>NZ_JACSLP010000016.1:0-25534 GCF_018618175.1 Exiguobacterium sp. s50 | reverse complement strand
TGGCAAGTCCTTTTTCTTTTCTAAAATAGGAGTGCAGAGTTGTGTACGTTTCCGTTGCACACTTCTGCACTCCTATTTTGCATTACACACTTCGACGCCTTCCTGACCGGCTCCAAGAAGATTTTGACGACTTAAAACTTGTGAGCATGGATCTTCTTTGTGATGTGAAGGAAGGAGAACGCTTGACCCACCTCACCGTCTTTTTCAATACCAATATGATTCGACGGAATCGTCGTACATAAGAACAAAAATATTTGTATACATGTATACATGTAGATTTGTATACGCGTATACATGTATACATTTTTTAAAGTCGTCATTTCTGTAGTTTCATGAACAAGGACTGAACTGGCTCTGGACGGGGAATCGTTCTATAGCGAAGCGGAAGGGGGGAGACGTGATGGATGAGGGGCTGCTTGATGACTATGCGTTCGCTGGATTGGATCCGTTCGTCCGGACGGTGTTCTCGGAACTGATGGAACATCCCGAATGGATGCGTGTCGTCGACAGGGAACATTGCGTCGAGAAGGTCGTCCGGTTCGATGACGGACGGAACTCGCCTTACTTCCGGGTGCTGATCTATCTGGATGCAGAAGAGCGTCCGATCAAGAAAGTGTATCTATACGGGACATGGGTGGTGGCGGATGGAGAAGTCAGCTTCGTCGTCTCAGAGCTATCCAAGGGTGTATTCGAATATGAAGTGATGCATGTCCATTGGCTCATCAAGTATCGGTTCGAGGATTGGGGCGTGTCTGAAGACGGGGCATGGGAGAAGGAATGGTGATCCGGGCTCATGCGTGAGCGTCTAACGCCAGGAGGCGAAGTCGCTCATCGCACCGCTGCCCCCCTGACGGCCCGATAACAAGAGCTGCTGGCTCACCGCCGCATCTCTATGTTCCTGGCCCTTTCTAACGGGAGGCACGGAGCGTAAGGGCAACGTCAAAAGCAAGAGCGTGGGCGCGTCTAACGCCACGCGGAGTGGCATTCGAATCTAGGACAGGCCCAAATCGCGGACGCAATTCTCGACAGGATCGTACACGACTCCTATAAAATCCTGGTCGATGGCGAAACCTCAATGAGGGAACACCACGGGCTAGGGATAAGCTAAGATCTTGGCCATCGATGAGTCGATGGCCTTTTTCTTCATATTGACTCGCTCAGTCGTCCGCACTAGTGGCTCTCTGTATCCGCAATACTCAGCAGGACAAAAAACGCATCCTTCGAGTTTTTGAGGATGCGTTTGAGCAATGTGACTCTATTTGACTCGCGTTTATATTCCTACATATAAGCATACAACTGATGGTAGTTTCCAAGGTGGAGCGACGGAATGGACGTATCAGACATTGGAGCGGAAAGGATATATCATAAAATTGGTATTTTTCGAGCATATATCACAAGGTTGATGTTGTCGCGCGATTCAATAAAAACGAGTTTTTTCATCATGGATTAGCTCGTCTATATTATTAATTGTAATAATTAAAATTTATTATTTTACTAATATTTCGTTTTTGGGCATAGAATGATAGCTTCTTGCTGTCGTATGTGAATATATAAAGTATTTACCGGGCTCTTCAAAAATATAAGAAATTACATACAGTCCGTCTTGTTGATAATTGGCTTCAATTTTTTCGTGTTGGCTTTCCTCTTGGCCTTCTTTCCATATCTCGAATTCAACTTTATCCGCATCGTCTACTTTCTCGTTTCCTTGAGAAACAGTTGCTATAAGTTCAATAACTTCGTTTGCTTTTACTATTTCAGGATCTGTTTTAAATTGTACATCAATTAATTCTGGAATCACTTCAGGTCCATTATTGCTTACTGTACTTCCACAACCAGATAATACTAACAAAACAATCAACAGTGAAAAAAACCTTGCCATCTTTTTTCTCTCCTTTAAACGATTTAATATTAACATACACGAAAATGTGATGTATTGATTATTACATTAAAAGTGACCTGATCATGCAATCTTATTAGCTATCGAGCATAGACCCCATGTCACTTTTAAGGTTCAAGACTTTATAGAGCGTCGTATGCTCGATTGGTTTACTTTTCTATATAAAAAATAAAGAAATGTACATTTTATATATTAAGTTCAATTTTATATATTAAGTTCAAAAGATATTAATTGAACTTAATCCAAAAAGTTGGATCATGAAATAGATCATCTGGTGACTTCGACAACCTAGGTTTGAATTTGGACCTTCATATCCGTAAATTTATCATCGACCGTTAGACACGGCCTTAGTAACCTAAGGTTCGTCTCGACGTATATTGCCAGTTGAAGGTCATCAAAGGAGAGAAGAGTCTGTACTTCAAGATTGAATCGATTAAAGATTGTCTACCCATCCATATCGTTTTTAATATCTACATAGTGAATGTGTATGTCGCACCTGAGATTGTATTCCCCAGGCACTCGTAGGGGGGTGGGGGCACGAACGAAAGCTCATCCTAACTTTCTGAAGTTTTTCTTGCGAGTCAGTTAGCGTTTGGTCACCGAGACTTTAAAAGCTTTCGGACATAAAAATCGCCCCATAAAAATTAGATTATCAGGTCCAACTTTTACGGGGCATCTAATATTCTGTGGTCTAAATATTAAGTGATTTACTGAAGTAATTATATAGTGTTAAACAATTTCGCCTCTGAAATTCAGAAAAATTGGGATGGGTTGACTGTATTCCCTGCACTTGTAGCTGAGTACGAATAGTTTCCTCGATGGACTTCAAAGTGTAAATGAGAACCGGTCGAATTTCCGGTACTCCCCATCGCACCGATGTTCTGTCCTCGGGTCACACGTTGTCCGGCGGAAACGGACAATGAGCTCATGTGAGCATAAAGGGTAGTCCAAACTTGACCGCCTATGACATGCGTAATGATGACATGATTTCCATAAGGTCCACCCCAGCCTGCTCGAGTTACAGTTCCTGTTTGAGCAGCCATAATAGGAGTTCCTACTGGTCCAGCTGTATCTAGTGCATTATGGAAGCTGTAGCCATTGACCCCGCCTGCTGGACCCCATCCTTGGGTTACGATACCTGAGGTTGGACGTTGAAAAACTCCGCCACTTGTTGGAGAAGCGAGTGAATCCGTAGTCTTTGAAGTGTTTACCACTTTCTCAGAGTTTGGTGATTTTTCGAGAGAGGCTTTATTCTCGCTGATTTCATTTTTTTCGGCACTTTTTGCTTCTGCAGCTTTACGCGCAGCCTCTTTGGTACGAATTTTAGCTTGTTCTTCAAGCCTTTGGGCTTCAATCTCTGCTTGAATTGATTTTTCTTGTTCTTGAAGCGTCGATTCCATTTGTTGCAAGCTTACCAATTTAGATGTGAACTGGATTTTTTCGGCCTCTAATTTTTTTATTTGAGCAGCCCGCACTTTAATTTTGCCGTTCAATTTTTTCTGACTATTCTCTAGCTCTTCTTTTTGACTAATAAGCTTATCTTTTTCAGTGTCCAATTCAGCTTTAGCAATTTGAAGCTTATTTTTTGTTGATTGATATTCTTTGAAAAGTTCTTGATCATTTTCTTGAATCGTCCCTGCGGTGATCATGCGTGAAACCAGATCACCAAAGTCTTTTGAACCAAAAATAAATTCAGCCCAGTTTATAGAAGAACCACCGTTTTTTTGCATCGTGACCATGCGTTCTTCCATCAATGTCTTTTGAGAGCTCATTTTTTTCTGGAATTCTTTAATTTGAGTTTGAATCTGAGCAATTTTCTTTTGGGTTGTCCGAATTTCAGCCTTCTTCTGGGTGACCTCATTGATAATATCCTGTAACTCGGATTCCAAGTCATTCAGTTTCTGTTCTTCGAGTGTGATATCTTGTTCACGCTGCTGAATTGACGTATTAGCTTTACGTTGCTCTGTAGAATTTTGCGCTTGCTTCTGCTGGATATTTTTTTGTTTTTCAGTCAAGTTTAAAGCGTAAGAAGGGGATGCGCTTTGAACTAACATAACACCAAGTAAAGTTGAAGCTATAATTTTTTTCATGGTAAACAATGTTGTTGCCTCCGTAACTTATCTCTATTATAAAAAATGCGTTGCTGGATAAAAGTATTCGTATCATGATTAAAACTCGAACCGGAATCATTGTATCAATATTACTTCACCATCTATATTTCTATTTCTTTTCATTTCTATGTCAGTTGTTCTTTTGAGTTTATTGTCATTCGAGTATATCAAGAGAAATACTTATAATGCCATTTTGATGAGGAAATGAATGATGACCACTGAATTTAGGACATTTTGTCTCAAATTCAGTGGTCAAATCGTTTGTTAGTATTTGTTTGGTGTTTATTTAGTAGTAACTCTTCATAAATTTATCAATTCCTTTGGCGGTTGCTTTGATCATGTTACTTCCCGACATATAGGAGCGATCTACTGAGTTAGCAATAAAGCCATATTCGATGAGAGTAGAAGGTACCGTGTTTCTTCCTACCACATAGACATCTTGTCGCTTAACGCCTCGATTTTTAAAATCTGGAACGTTCATGGCGATTTCTTGATTAATTACTTCACCTAATCTGCGGCTAGCGTTCGCATATGGATTTGTGGTGTACGCGCTAGAAGTAGGGACGAGTGCTTCATGACCTGTAGCGAAAGAAGGTGAAGAATTAATGTGGACGCTTATGAAAGCGTCAGCATCAAGCCTTTCTGATAGATTGGTCCGCTCAACAAGTGACAAGTATCTATCATTTGAGCGCGTTAGTTTCACTTCATAAAGCTCATAGTTTTTCTTTAGTTCGTCGGCCACACGATTAGCAATGTTTAGGGTGAGTACTTTTTCTTGAACTGTACCGTTTGAAGTCACTGCACCAGCATCTCCCCCACCGTGTCCAGCGTCAATTAAAATCACGTGTTTGTTAGCTGGAATCACCGGTGATTTTATAGGAGTTTTTCCGGTAAATGGTTGCACAAAACCAGATGATACGTAACCGACTTGATTGTTATATCGCACCTTGTACCAACTGGCGCTTTTCGATATGACAGAAATCGAAGTGCCTGAGGGAATTGTTGTCAAAATAGATCCGTAACGACTCGCTTGGTTACGTAAATTAAGATTTTCGATAGTAATATATGTTGGATAAGTGGATAAAGAATCCCCCGGTGCCACTTGCACTATATAATGTCGAGCAGGTGTGAATCCTGTAATACCGTTATACATAACTTTTAACCAAGAACCCGTTGTGCCCGATTTTCCTAGTACAGTCACTTCAGTAGATGCTGGAATCGTAATAAGGACCTTTGAGTTCACTAAAGACATGCTTGAGCGAATCTCGGTCGTTTGCTTACTTCGTGACTTCATAGCCGAGGGCGATATGGTTACATACTGACTTGCCACATAGCCTTGAGTCCCATTGTATGATACTTTATACCAAGGGCCTGAGGCAGCATGGTACATTAGTGGGCTGGACTTTGGGATAGTCATTAAAACGGGTGATTTGACAGATGGGCCCTTACGCAGATTTAGTGAAGTTTTAGTTTTATATATTGTGTTTATTGAACTGACTGAATTTTTAGGTATAGGTTTTGGCGTCACGTACTTCGTTGAGACATAACCGATTTTTGAATTAAATGAAACTTTAAACCAGGATTTATCTTCTCCATATACACCTATCTTCTTAATGGTTTTTCCTTTTGGAATCGTCAAAAGGACTTTGCTTTTTGAAGAGAACGAGGAACGCAAATTCAAATTTTCAGTTGTTATGAATAGAGATTCCTCTGCATGTACGACGTTTAGGACGTTAACACTAGTTAAAAGCTTAAAGGGATAGAAAAAAGAAGTTAATAAAGCCAAGGAAATTACTAAGCTTATTCGAAATTTATGTTTAGACTTCATAATAGACTCCTCATATGTAGTTTTTTTGGTTGTAAAGACCCATGAATGGTTTTTTACTATCTGTATGGTACTTATCCTTTAAATATTAGTCATTCTATGCAACGATTATTGGCTTTCGTCTATCTACAGTTAAAAGTTTTCTTGCCCTGTTTTAAAATGCACTATTATTAAGGGGAATAGACGTATTTTAAGAAATAAATTGGCCCTCCTTTCATCTGCATAAAAGTTTAGTTGCATGAATGTGTTAGAATGTAACTTGTTTGACTCATAGATTTCGTTTTTAGAAGTCCATGGATTCAATGTTGAAAAACTAAGGATACTCTAGTATTTTTAGCTATAATTCTGATAAAAGAAATAACGAATTTATAAAAGAGGTGAATTGTTTTGAAAACTAATCAACTATTGACTATTTTTACATCCGTATTAGTAATTGCAGTCTTAGCTTTTTTATTTTTAAATGATCAAAGTTCCGAAAAATCAAAGACTAAAATTGTTCAAGATGAAAAGATATCAGTTAATAATCAACCTACAATAGGTAAAAAGGAAGCGCCGATATCAATTGTAGAATTCGGAGACTATAAATGCCCTTCGTGTAAAGAGTGGGGTGAAACAATCTATCCTCAACTTGTAAAAGATTACATTGAAAGTGGGAAAGCTTCCTTTAGTTACATTAATGTTTTGTTTCACGGAGATGAGTCCACTTTAGCTGCCCTTGCATCAGAATCTGTTTACAAAAATCACCCAGAATCATTTTGGCAATTTCACAAAGCTATTTATGAAGCTCAACCTGACGTTCAAATACACGATGATCCATGGGTTACGGTGGAGAAAATGGAAGAGATTGCGAC
Organism: Exiguobacterium sp. s50; assembly: GCF_018618175.1. NCBI lineage: Bacteria > Bacillati > Bacillota > Bacilli > Caryophanales > Exiguobacterium > Exiguobacterium sp. s50. The sequence goes on along the minus strand of NZ_JACSLP010000016.1, from coordinate 18,850 downwards.
GAAGACTGTCCCTTCTCTAGATTTAAATAAATTTAGAGAAGACCTATCAAGTCGTTCTTCTAGATTAGAATCAGTTAAAATGGATGCGGCGCTCGTAGAAAAATACAATGTTACGCTGACCCCGACGATTGCAGTTAATGGGGTCATCCTTGAAAATCCATTCGACTATACCTCTATAAAAAAACAAATTGAAAAGGAGCTAACCCAATGAGCGCTTCAGTAATAAATCGATATGGACTGTACCTCGCCTGGGTTGTTTCAATTACTGCAGTACTTGGAAGTCTATATTTTAGCGAAATTCGTGGTTTTATACCTTGTGAACTCTGTTGGATTCAACGAATCTTTATGTACCCAATAGCTTTGATTCTTGCAATTGCAGTTTTCAGAGAAGATAGCTCAATCAAATTTTATGTTCTCCCTTTATCAATAATCGGATTCTGTATCTCTTTTTACCACTATCTTGTACAAAAGGTGCCCGGCTTTTCGGAAGTCAGACCATGTGAACAAGGAGTTTCCTGTAATGCACAGTACATTGACTGGATGGGTTTTATCACAATTCCGTTTTTAGCGTTGACCGCCTTTTTTCTGATTACAGTCATTCTTGGACGAATCAGTACCAAACAGTAGTTTTTGATTTGGATTTGAAAAATGAAGAACTAATTGTATCAAATTGGTATGCTTACTAAAAAACAGCTTTGATTTAGAAAAACATGAAAAGCTTTTTGAAGTTGGAAAATAGATTAGACAATACCCAGTAAATAATTCAATTGACGTTTTTCTTAAAACGTTAGTGTACTATATTGTTTTTTTGAAAAAGCGTGACTACCTATCGAGTATGAGATCTAACTAGCTCTCTAATAGGTAGTTTTTGTATGGCTAAAAATAAGAAATAATCGCAAAACCAGAGAAAGTATCTCAAATCTTCAAGTATGTAGAGCTGATAGAATAAATGTTTTTTAAATTAAGTGTTGACGGCACAGCAAAAGTTTAATAAGTTATACATGAACATATGAACATATTAACATGTATAGTTATCATGAGCGGAGGTACTGACTTATGGATGAACCGATTGAAGATACTACAGAAAATGAAATAGAAATAGGGGCGCAGATTGACGATGAGACTCTATTTATTGTATCTCAGACGTTCAAGGCACTTAGTGACCCGACAAGAATTAAAATATTAACCCTGCTATGCACAAAGGAACATTCGGTCAACGGAATAGCTGATCTTCTTAACTTAAGTCAATCAAACGTGTCTCATCAGCTACGTTTTTTAAAAAATCTTCGACTTGTCAAGTTTAGAAGAGAAGGAACTACTCTATTTTATTCAGAAGATGATCACCATGTCATGAACTTACTAAGACAGGCGATTGAGCATGCGAAACACCACTAAATATAGTAAGGAGAGTTAATCTTATGGCACATAATCATGCACATGATCATTCTCATACCTCTAACAAAAAGATTTTGATCATTTCATTCTTTATTATTTCGGCATACATGGTTGTAGAGGCGATTGGAGGGTACCTTACAAATAGCTTAGCACTTTTAGCGGACGCAGGTCACATGCTTAGTGATGCGGCTTCGCTCGCTATTGCATTACTTGCCTTTAAATTAGGTGAACAAATAGCGAACAATCGTAAAACGTTCGGATATAGACGCTTCGAGATTCTAGCAGCTGTTTTAAACGGGGTCACACTCATACTGATTTCCATATATATCTTTTATGAGGCCATCAATCGATTTATTCAACCACCTGAGGTCGCATCCGTAGGAATGTTAATTGTTAGCAGTATTGGCCTTGCTATAAACCTTCTTGTTGGATGGATTATGTTAAGAGGTGCAGACGTAGAACATAATTTGAATATGCGAGGTGCTTATCTACATGTTGTAAGCGATACGTTGGGTTCAGTCGGTGCAATACTGGCAGCGCTTCTTATCATGGCATTTGGATGGAACTGGGCAGATCCGCTCGCAGGAATCATTGTAGCGGGACTTGTTTTACGAAGTGGTTACTTCGTGACGAAATCCGGATTGAACGTATTAATGGAAGGTGCACCACAAAACGTTGATGTCGAAAAGGTTCTTCAAGTCATTCACAACAAGGAGGGGGTACGGAGTATACACGACTTTCATCTTTGGAGTATCACAAGTGGAATGAATGCACTCTCATGTCATGTTGTCGTTGATGGTAATTTACAAATCTATGACAGTGAGAATCTACTTCAAGAAATTGAACACGATTTAGCACATCTGAACGTTCAACACTCTACGATTCAATTCGAAACTCTTTCTCATCCTCACAGCGATGAATTGCTTTGCAAACTGAAGGTAGGGGAAGTAGTACATCAACATTAAAAAAATCACCTGTTGAGTAGGATTGACAATCAAGAGGAGGAGACAGCAATGCTGATTTTGGATAATAGTTACTTAATTTTGAGCATGTATAGAAACTCGATTTTTGGCAACGGAGTTTTGATAGATGATTGAATATATTTCTTCGTTAGAACCCCTTACTCAAGCATTGCTGGGTACTTTATTCACTTGGGGGATGACGGCGCTTGGTGCCGCGTTAGTGTTTATGACAAAATCAATGAATCAAAAGCTAATGGATGGGATGCTCGGTTTTGCTGGAGGAGTAATGATTGCCGCTAGTTTTTGGTCATTACTCTCACCTGCAATTGAGATGGCGGAACAAGATTCTCTTCCGGCGTGGTTACCAGCTGCAATCGGTTTCTTACTTGGAGGATTCTTTTTATCAGGTGTTGATAAAGTGATTCCACATCTGCATCCCACTTCACCGATGGATGAGGCTGAGGGTATAAACCCTAAGAAGAGAAAGCGGAGCACGTTACTGGTGTTAGCAATAACATTGCATAATATTCCAGAGGGACTTGCCATAGGCGTTGCATTTGGAGCAGTTGCAGCAGGATTCCCTTCATCATCAATCACGGGAGCTATCGCGCTGGCAATCGGAATCGGCATACAAAATTTCCCTGAGGGTGCTGCTGTGTCAATGCCATTGAGACGAGATGGATTATCTCGTCGTAAAAGTTTTTTCTATGGCCAGTTATCTGGTATGGTTGAACCGTTCGCGGCGTTGGTAGGAGTAGTAGCAGTACTCATAATGGAGCCTTTACTTCCGTTTGCGCTAAGCTTTGCTGCAGGAGCAATGATTTTTGTTGTAGTGGAGGAGGTAGTCCCAGGATCTCAAGAAAATGGAAACAAGGACTTGGCTTCTGTTTGTTTAATGTTTGGCTTTACAATCATGATGATTTTAGATGTGGCTTTAGGCTAAAATAATTATTTTTTTAATGGTTATCACTTTATTTTTTGACTGATATATATTCAAGATACTAACTATATTCGGAAGTGTAAATAATGAGCCGTAATTATATTTACTTTCAGTCGGTATTTTTACTGTTGGATAAATAAAAATACTAGAAGAAAAAATATAAAACCTCTTGCCCTGGCAATTAAAATCGTGGAGTTATCTATTTCATTCTGAAATTTCCTGAAAATTTTGGGGGTGATTTTGATAGAGAAGGAAAGCAAATTCGGAATTCAAGTGCTAGAGAAGGTGGAAGCCCACCAAGTCAGTATATACATCATTTTTTTGATGTTGGCAGTAATCTTTGGTCTATTGAATACAGAAGCTGTATATCTCGATATTTTTATTTCTCCCCTTTTAGGAGTTTTGATGTATGGGATGTTCGTTCAAATTCCGTTTCTGAAATCGAATGGATCTGCTACAAACATGAGGTTTGTGGTAGCTCTTTTATTAGGAAATTTTGTTGCCGTTCCTTTAATAGTTTAGGTTTTGGTTATCATATTTCTTCAAGATTCATCACTAATGCTGGGGGTGTATTTGGTGTTGTTAACACCGTGCATCGACTATGTGATTGTTTTTACAAAGATGGGAAAGGGAAACGAATCAATATTGTTAAAAGTAACACCGATTCTTTTAATTTTACAGACGATACTCTTACCCATATATTTATTCGTATTATTAGGAGAAAAGGCTATTAGTATCGTTAGGATGGGTCCATTTCTAGATGCATTTCTATTTTTGATTTTTATACCGCTTCTATTAGCGATAATGACACAATTGTGTTCTAAAAAGAGTTCTTTAGGTAATCGTATCATGAAAATGCCGCCATGGATTCCCGTTCCATTTATGTCTTTTGTACTTTTTGTGGTAGTTGCCTCTCAAATTAGGGAAGTGTATAGTGACCTCGGGACATTAATAGATGTAATACCAGTTTATATTTTATTTCTACTTATCATACCATGGGTGTCAAAGTCCCTTGGTAAGTTGTTCAAACTAGATATTGCTTCAAGAAGAGCAATTACATTTAGTATGGGAACAAGGAATTCACTTGTAGTTCTTCCATTAGCATCTATATTACCAGAGCCCCTATCAACACAAGTAGCTGTAGTGATCATTTTACAGACCGTTACCGAATTGTTCGGAGAAGTCTTATATATAAAATTAGTGCCTAAATGGTTCTAACAAATTAGATACATGTATTTAATTTCGCTTTCAAAAATTACGTCCTTCGATTGTTTATTAAAATATTAAGAACTGCGCTTAAGTTCTCAAGTATGCGTTGTTTACAATCAATAGGCAAAGAAATTTATTATATTGCAGAACGCTAGAGACCAGTATTATTCTAACAACTAACCTTTTTAAGGATGGACTACCAAGTGAGGAGAGATCGAACAATGGCGAGTACTGATAAGGCATCAAAAAATATCAAACTAGCATTTATAATTAATCTTGTTTTCTCGATTGGTGAATTTATCGGGGGATTTTTGATTAATAGTGTTGCAATCATGTCGGACGCCATTCACGATTTAGGTGATGCTCTTGCATTGGGCCTGTCCTGGTTCTTACAAAAATTTTCGAACAAAAAACCCGATCATAACTTCACTTTTGGATATAATCGTTTTTCCCTTTTAGGAGCATTAATAAATGCGACAATATTAATAATTGGATCTGTATATATTTTTACTCAAGCAATTCCTCTACTGTTTGAACCGGAGCATTCTAATGCACAAGGAATGATTTGGTTTGCAATTTTTGGTGTGCTTTTAAATGGTTTTGCGGCATTCCGTCTACACAAAGGAAAATCAGTAAATGAGGGAGTACTATCTTGGCACCTTTTAGAAGATGTTTTAGGTTGGATTGCCGTTCTTGTAGTAGGGATAGTTTTACTCTTCAAGGATATACATATACTTGACCCCATCCTATCAATTGCTATTGCGTTGTTTATATTAGTGAATGTGTTTCGTAATTTAGTTAAAACAATGAAAATACTTTTAGGTGCTGTCCCTGATGGTATTGACATCGATGAGGTGAAGCAAAAGATTGAAGGTATTGAAGAAGTGATTTCTGTTCAAAACCTATATGTCTGGTCAATTGATGGCGAAGATAACGCCATGAATTTACACTTAATAGTAGAAGAGATGAATCTAAAGGATTCAACTATTGTTAAACAAAAAGTCAAAGAAGTGACTTCAAAACTAGATATTAAACATTCTACAATAGAGTTAGAATCAAAAAAACACAACTAAAGAAATAAGTCATCCTTGCACCAAATCCACACTGAGGTTCGACATATGAGTAAAAATTCTATACTTCATACCGTCTGATACCAATAAATACTTTTCTACGTGCAAGGAAACTGAATATCGAATGAGGGTATATTTAGAAACCCCCTCATTCGTTTTTTTTTTGAACACTATCGAAATTTCGTCTCTTAAAATAGGATGTATTCGAATGAATGAATGATTCCAAAACGAACGTTCAAATATTTAGATTTAATTGTCATAGTTTAGTAGACCTATCGACCGGATTTTCTTTCCATACTTCGGAGAATATTCCGGTCAATGAATAAGGTTCGGCCTCGATTAAAACTGTCTGATGATAAAAAAGCTGACAATGAAACCTAAAAAGATGACTCGGGAACAATACCGAAGTCATCTTAAAGCCGTCTTAAAAAACAGAGATCATTTATTTTTATCATACCCAGTACAAATTCGAGGATATAAAAATGAATATTTTTGTTTTTTTATTCTTTGACATTCATCAGTCTTAAACTGTTCAGTGCTACCAGAAGAGTTGCCCCCATATCGGACATAATAGCTATCCATAGGGTGAGCCAGCCCGGGATGACCAAGAGTAATGCAATCGCTTTGATACTGATAGCGAACGCGATGTTCACTTTGATAATATTTAGGGATTTTCGGCTCAATTTTATCGTAAACGGTAGTTTGCTCAAATCGTCGCCCATCAGGGCGACATCTGCTGTTTCCAAAGCGGTATCCGTTCCAGCACCACCCATGGCAATTCCAACAGTAGAGGCAGCGAGTGCCGGAGCGTCATTTACGCCGTCCCCGACCATCGCGACATTGTCGTACTCAGCTCGCAAGCGTTTAATGACATTTAATTTATCCTCTGGCATCAATTCTGCCTGGATTTCGTTGACGCCAACTTGCTGGCCGATAGCTTTGCCTGTCCCTTTGTTGTCACCCGTCAGCATAATTGTCTTTTTAATACCCATATCATGTAGTTTCCGGATGATTTCTTTGCTGGATTCCCGGACTTCGTCGGCTACGGCGATAACCGCCAATATGCTTTGTTTCGTTCCGATAATCATCGAAGTCTTACCTTGCTGTTGCAGAGCCGTTACGGTTTGGTCCAGATTATTATCAATACTTTCAACACCTAGCTCGTTAAAGAGAAGCGGGCTTCCGATAAAGTAGGTGGTGCCGTCTATCGTTCCTTTAATGCCTTTTCCTGTGATGGAAGAGAAGTCCTCAACTCTGATAGAGGTGTAAGGTATGTTTTCCTCGTCCGCTTTTTTCATGATGGCAGAGGCCAACGGATGCTGAGAACGATATTCCAATGCCGTCACGATAGAAAGCAGTTCTCTCTCGTTTACCTGCTTGTTCGTGATTTTAAAGTCTGTGACGACAGGTACACCTTTGGTCAGGGTACCGGTTTTGTCAAATGCAATAGCTTTCAGCGCGCCCATTTCTTCCAGGTATACGCCGCCTTTAATCAAGACCCCTTTTTTGGCAGCATTACCGATGGCGGAAACAATCGAAATCGGCGTCGAAATGACTAAGGCACACGGGCAACCCACTACTAGAACCGCCAATCCTTGATAGACCCAGGTTTCCCAGCTGGCATCTCACGTGCGGCCTATTACAAATGGTTGAACCGCACCGTATCGGTGCGTCAAGAAGAGAACGAGAAGCTCCTGGAGGACATTCGTCTACTCTATGACCAGGCGAACCGTACATACGGCTACCGTCGGGTCACGATGACAATCAATCGGCTACGCAGGCAACAAGGTCTGTCCACGTTCAATGAAAAGCAAGTCTATCGCCTGATGCATATCCATGGGATCCAATCGATCATCCGCGGGAAGCGGAAGAGACATAAGAAGTCGATGCCACAGCATGTGGCCGAGAATCTGATGAACCGAGAGTTCAGCGCGTCCCGACCGGACGAGAAATGGTGCACCGACGTCACCGAGTTTAAATATGGTGCCGGGAAAAAGGCATACCTGAGCGCAATCATCGACCTGTACGACGGCTCGATCGTCGCCTATCGCATCGGAAAGTCCAACAACAACGTTCTCGTCTTCCAGACGATGATGCCAGCCATCACGGGGCTCCGCACAGGAGCGCGTCCGATGATCCATAGCGCCAATATACCTCGAGAGGGTTCAAACGCATGGTGGAAGACGCGGGACTGACCCACAGCATGTCCCGGGTCGGACGTTGCATCGACAACGCCCCGATCGAGAGCTTTTGGAGTACCCTGAAAGTCGAGATGTACTACCTGCGTGAGTTTCAGGCCTATAGCGAACTCACATCGGCCATCGAGACCTACATATCGTTCTACAACCATGACCGTTTCCAGAAACGGCTAAACGGCTTGAGCCCTGTCGAATACAGGTCTAAAGCCGCCTAGTTCGGTTTTCATTATTTGCCCTGTCTACTTGACGGGGGGCAGTTCAGTATCGTCCGACGCGAGATATTGATATTCGCGTGACGGAGGGCGTCGTGACACCTGAATTGAAAGAGGCGCTTCATGAATATGAAATTGAAATTGTCGAAGGGGTGATTCAGTTCCCACCCCGTGAAGACTTTAGGGAAAATGAATTCCGGCATAAGATTGAAGGGCTGTTCGAGGCGATTGATGTGTATATCCCCGACATTGAACTTTTAGCATGTACCAAGATTTTCTCCTCTCGCCAAAAGGATCTAGAGGATCTCGAAAAAACGAATCTATTGGCACTTTGCGATAAAGATAAACTTCTCGACCTTGTAGAGGAATACAAAGCAAACATGACGTGGGACGATCCATTTTGTAACGTGCATGACTTGAGTCGAATTTTTCAGAAAAAGGGTATATAATAAATCAAAAGAAGAGTAGAGGAGGGTGACCGATGTCAGACAGTAATCATGTACTTCTGCAAAGCGAGCTAGCGGATGAACTGAATCGTATGCAGGCAGGCGGGACAAGCTATCGCTTAGAGACGGCTCAATTGGCCCTGGCATTAAGTCGTCATGTATCGGTCCCTGAATCGCTACGTGACCGAGAAATGGCTCGCCAGTATGTTCGATCTTCACTGCATGATTTACAGGACGACCGGGCAGAGGATGTGGCAAAAATGCTTAGTATGGCAGCACGGCGTGCCTACAACACTCCTGAAAATACGTTCTCGGTAGATATGAAAGTGAAATTAGAAGAAAAGCGTAATCGATTCAAGGTGCGTGGATTGCAGGTGAAATCTTAATTGGACCAAGCGGAGTCATTCTTTATACTCTCATGAGGTTATGATTCTACGTGTGAATGAAGCATCTTTGGTCAAGTCATTGAACATGTATCAGACGATTTCTTCAAACCGTTAAATACTTTGTTTGTAATAAACATAAGGGTACTAGATTCAGTCACTGGTTGACTCAACCTAGTACCCTTTTCGTATCATTGTTTATTTTGTTGGGTGCTCCGCTCACGCAGGACCGCGAGCTCGACCTGTTCCTGTAACCGGTTCTCAAATGTCTCTTTCTCTCGACGGAGGAGCTGGACTTCTAAGTGCAGTTTCTGGTTCTCTTCTTCAAGCTGGTCAAGACGGCGTGTACGAGCTTTTAAGTCGTCGACAGCGTCCATAAGACTTTGATTTTGCCGATAGAGCTGGCTACGTTCATCTTCTAGCTTTTTCATGTCTCCTTCTAGATGAAAAACTGTTTTTTTCTGCTCTTTTAGTTCTTCTTTGTTAGACACACGTTCTGTTTCCAATGCGTCTTCAACGATTCTCTTTTCAGCGATTAGTTGGTTGATTTGATCTTGTAATTGAGTGAGTGCAATTTCATGTGACGACACCTTTCGCTCATACTCCTCTTGGAGTCGTTCAGCTTCTGCAATTACGCTTTGTTCAAGGTCATGAATGGTATTTTTATATCGCGCGTTGATTCGCTCATGTTCTTTTTGTTGCGTTTCTAGTCGAGTGGCTCGTTCATTGAACAGGGCAAGCACTTGATTCAGTGCTGCTTCGAGTGATTCGTTCTCCTTGACGACTAAGGGGTCCGGTGACTGTTTATCGGCCAATGATATTAATTGCTCGAATAATTGGTTGGTTGATATTTGACGTTGCTCCATTAAACGCTGAATATGTTCTTTCACTTCTTGTGACACGCGGAATGACGTCACCTTGGTCTCGTTTGATTCCAATTCTAATCCCTCATTTGGTTATTATTTTGTATACAGCATATGTAGTTCCTATATTTAAATCATATAAATACAAGTTGTTATAAAAAAGAGTCACTCATAAACTGGCACTTTGTGGTGTAGGAAGGTATACATTTCGACGTCGAAATGTATACCTTCCTACACTTTTTACTTATGAGAATGTCTCAATAGTAAGCTAGTAGTCGAATCATCTATTTAATCCTAGCGACTAAGCAACAAAACGCTTAAGACAATTCCTACTTTGTTTTATTACATCATATAAGAGATGACAGTAGTTAACAATTTAAAGCTGTATGAGGTCAAAATAAAAAACATACAAAATGAACACGAATATATAGATTGACAAATAACGTTTACATTCGTAAACTCAAATCGACTACAAATGTAAACGAAAAGAGAGGAGAAAAAATGCTTTCGAAATTTCAATTATCTGATTTGCAAATGGTTAATCACTCTACGCAGCCTGTAGTCTTAAAGTTCACCGCCGATTGGTGCCCGGGATGCCGTCAGCTCGCACTACTATTTGAAAGCGTTGCTGAAGGATATCCAGATGCGTTTTCTAGACAAGAATATAGCCAATGAAGACTGAATAGCGAACCCAAAAACATAATGGTTGACAGTCGACGTTTACGAATGTAAACTGAAAACAAATAAAACGTTTACGATTGTAAACTTAAAATTGGAGGTTAGACAAATGGCTGAACATGTCGAAAAACAAATCACGGATTCAGAATGGGAAGTCATGCGTGTCGTTTGGGCCCAAAAGCACGTGACCAGTAAAGAAATCATCGAGGTATTGGAAAAGAAGATGAGCTGGAAGCCTGCGACGACGAAGACATTCATTGGAAGGCTCGTGAAAAAAGGGATGCTCTCAACCGAGGCCGAGGGGAAGAAATTCATCTACTCCGCGAACGTCGTTGAAGGTGACGTCATCAGAGAGACGTTACACGATCTACTCGATCATATCTGTGACAGGGATGTCGGGAACACAATCGGAACGATGATCACACAGGCGACACTGAGTGTACAGGATATCGAGAATCTCAAAAAAATCCTTGAGATGAAGGAAAGTGAAGCGGTGGAGGACATTCCATGCACCTGTACCCCGGGTCAATGCAGATGTCAGGACCATTCTTGTGGATCCAGACATTGAGTTTGAAATGATGTCATGAATGTAGTGAATAGGAGGAGATTCAAGATGAAAAAAACGATTTTAACGATTAAAGGTATGTCATGCGCTCATTGTGTCAACAAAGTCGAGTCAGCACTTGAAGGTCTGAATGGGGTTGAAAGTGCGAAAGTCAACTTAAAGAAAGGCATTGCAAAAGTGAAGTACGATGAAACACGACTAGATGTGAATGAATTTAAAGAAGTTGTGGGCGAGGTCGGTTACGAAGTCGAATCAGCCCAATAATAATGGAGGTAAGACGATATGGAGAGTAAGACATTTGCCGTGGAAGGGATGACCTGTGCGTCCTGCGTTCAGACAGTTGAAAAAGCAACAAAAAAATTGCCTGGCGTAGTGACCTCCAACGTCAACCTAGCGACTGGGAAATTGAGCATTCATTACGATGAGACGAAAATCTCGCCGCTGGATATTCAGACGACCGTCGAGAAGGCTGGCTACAAGGCCTCAACCGAGACCGAGCAAAGATCATTTGTCATCACAGGGATGACTTGTGCCTCGTGTGTGCAGACGATTGAGAAGGCCACGAGGAAAATGGTGGGTGTGACTGAGTCGAATGTGAACTTGGCGACAGAAAAATTAGTTATTCGATATGATCCTCAGCTGGTGACTGTATCAGATGTCATCCGAGTGGTGGCAAACGCCGGATATGAGGCAAGAGAAGATCAAGAATCAGCGGATAGTCAAGATACCGAGAAAGAAAAGAAACTGAAAAAAATTCAATCGATGTGGAACCGATTTGTAGGGTCGGCGATTTTCACGATTCCATTACTCTATGTGGCGATGGGGCATATGATCGGCCTACCCCTACCGATGGCATTGCATCCAACGATGAACCCAGAATTGTTCGCTGTCTTGCAGCTCATGATGACCATCCCAGTGATGTTATTCGGATGGAAATTCTTCTCCGTCGGATTTAAGACATTGTTCCGAGGGCATCCGAATATGTATTCACTTGTCGCCCTAGGGACGAGCGCAGCCTTCTTCTATAGCGTCGGTGCCACCATGGCTATCCTCTCAGGTTATGAGGGATACGTGAATAGCCTCTACTATGAGACAGCCGCAGTCATTCTCACGCTGATCACATTAGGTAAATATCTTGAAGTCCGGTCGATGGGTAAAACATCCGAAGCGATTGAAAAATTGATGGGACTGGCACCTAAGACGGCAAAGGTCGTCCGCAACGGACAAGAGTTAGAAGTATCAATCGACGAAGTCATCGTCGGCGACACGATTATCGTAAAGCCTGGTGAGAAGATTCCGGTGGATGGCGTGGTTCTATCAGGTAATACGTCTGTAGACGAATCCATGCTGACCGGTGAAAGTATCCCTGTTGAAAAAAATGTGGGTGCTCAAGTCATCGGTGCCAGCATCAACAAGAACGGGATCATCCAATACCGAGCCACGAAAGTCGGTAAGGATACAGCGCTATCTCAAATCATCAAATTGGTCGAGGATGCACAGGGCTCTCGAGCTCCTATCGCAAAACTGGCCGATATCATCTCCGGATACTTTGTACCGATTGTCATCGTCGTCGCGATCCTTTCAGGAATTGCATGGTATTTAGGCGGTCAGACCGGCCTCTTCGCCTTGACGATCACGATTTCAGTACTGGTCATCGCCTGCCCTTGTGCACTAGGTTTGGCCACACCAACAGCAATCATGGTGGGTACGGGCAAAGGTGCTGAGAATGGTGTGTTGATCAAGAGTGGCGGCGCCTTGGAGACGACCCATAAAGTCCAGACGATCGTGTTCGACAAGACAGGGACGATCACTGAAGGAAAACCGAAAGTGACAGATATCGTGACAGTGAATGGACATCAAGAAGATGAGTTGTTACGCTTGACAGCTTCCGCTGAAAAAGGGTCTGAACATCCATTGGGCGAAGCAATCGTAAGAGCGGCAGAGGACAGAATGATGCGTGTCATGGATATCGATCGTTTTGAAGCCATCCCAGGGCACGGGATCGAAGTCCTGATCGACGGAAAAGTCTTGCTTGCCGGAAACAGAAAATTGATGAAAGACCGCGGCATCTCACTGGATGTCCTTGAAGGCGCTTCAGACAAACTCGCACACCAAGGCAAGACGCCGATGTATATCGCGATTGACCAACAAATCGCAGGGATCATCGCTGTCGCAGACACCGTCAAAGAAAACAGTCGTAAAGCCATTCAGAAACTTCAACGAATGGGTATCGAAGTAGCCATGATCACCGGAGACAACAAAGGTACGGCCATGGCGATTGCGAGACAGGTCGGGATCGATCGGGTACTGAGTGAAGTGTTACCTGAAGACAAAGCGAACGAAGTGAAGAAGTTACAGGCCGAAGGGAAGAAGGTCGCAATGGTCGGTGATGGAATCAATGACGCACCAGCCTTGGCCCAAGCAGACATCGGAATCGCGATCGGTTCGGGTACTGACGTTGCGATCGAATCTGCAGACATCGTCTTGATGCGAAGCGATTTGATGGATGTACCTACAGCTGTCGAATTGAGCAAGTCAACCATCCGCAATATTAAACAGAACCTGTTTTGGGCATTTGCCTATAATGTCATGTGTATCCCGTTTGCGATGGGGATTGTTTATCTACTTGGTGGGCCCTTATTGAACCCGATTCTTGCTGGAGCGGCCATGAGTTTAAGCTCAGTCTCGGTCCTGGTGAACGCACTCCGTTTGAAACGATTCCAGCCTTCGATGATCAAATAAAAGGAGGAATTGGGATGGATAGAGATCTACAGCTCGAACTTTACACGCGTCCGACGTGTTCAGATTGTCAGGATGCCAAAAAATACTTAAAAACAATCTCAGTCTCTTATGTGAACAAAGATGTGGGTGTGAACCTTGACCTTGAACAAGAAATGGTAGCGATATCAGGGAATCGAATCGTACCACTGTTTGTCTTCTACAAAAAAGGGATGCTCAGAAAAAGAAGAGTAGTGAAGTACTTTGTTGGCTTCGAGAACAACAAAGAAGAGATTCTAACATTGCTACGATAAGCAACGATAGCTCACTCTCAGAACCTGTTGAAAGCGTGTCGCGCAATGAGGGACACGAACATAAGGTGGCGAGGGTGTAAAAAAATCGATACTTTTACACCCTACCCATGTATGGTAATTAAATAATCAGGAGGAACATATAATGAAAAAATCAACATTTCAGGTAGCGGGTATGTCTTGTGGATCTTGTATCAATAAGATTGAAGGACACGTTGGAAAGTTAGCGGGTATTGAATCAGTGAAGGTCAATCTTTCGGCGGGAGAGGTGGACGTGACGTTCGATGAAAGCCAACTCACACTTTCTGAGATTGAAACCGCAATTCAAGAGACTGGCTACGAGGTAACGGAGGCGACCGTTAAAATCGGTTGTTCTTGCTGCAAGTAATGGAGGTCGAGTGACGGTGCGATCAAGGACTACACAAAGGAGTGTTAAACGTGAAAGACCATGGACATCATCATATGAAGAACTTGACGGGAAATGAAGTGTCTGTAGAAGCTAAATATGAATTCGGGAAAATCAGTATCGAGTTAAAGGATCAACATCAGCAAGCCCCGGAACTCGAAGTCAGCCATGAAAAGGAATTCCATTTGATTCTCGTGAACGAAGACCTAACTGAGTACCGACACCTCCATCCGTTTAAAAAGGGTGAGGGTCGATTCGAGCAACCCGTCCAACTTGAGGCAGGGGCGTATAAACTCTTCGTGGATATTCAGCCTAAGGGACTGGCATATCAAGTGAAGCCGGTTCACTTACAGATTGATCATCAGTCCTCTTCCTCTATCGAATCGTCACTTAAAGTGGATGAGCGTCTGACGAAGACGATCGAAGGTCATACCGTCGAGCTGTCGATTGACTCTTTAAAAGCGCATGTCCCGACTGTCTTCAGCTATGACACCAAAGAAAGTAACCCGGAGCCATACCTTGGAGCACTTGGTCATGTCGTCATCTTGGATGAAGCCGGAGAACAGTTTATCCATGTGCATCCTTCTTCTCATGATACGACGGAATTTGAGACGGTCTTCCATAAACCTGGCCTATACAAGGTCTGGGCCGAATTCCAGTTCCATGGGACTGTGCACACCTATCCTTTCGTCATTCGTGTCTCAGATTGACCATGAGCGACCCATGGTTCCTCGTTGGGTCGCTTTCCTGTAATCGTTGTAAGCATAATTTTCGAAGGAGAGGACTCAGATGATAGAAAGTGAGCGGCTGGACACTCATGGTGATCGAAAAACCAAGATGAAATTCATCCTTCTACTCGCGTTACCAGCGGTTGCCGAGAATTTTTTCCAAACGTTGCTCGGATTTGTCGATACGCTGTTCGTCTCAAGAATCGGCCTAGCAGAAGTGTCAGCGGTAGGAGTGACGAATGCCATCCTCGCCATCTACTTTGCTGTCTTTATGGCAATCGGTGTGGCAGTAAACGTTTATGTCGCCAATAACTTAGGTGCAGAACGAATCGAGCGCGCGAGACATATCGCGCAGCAGGCCATCGTCCTATCTGTCGTGGTCGGGGTGACCTTTGGGGTCGTGACGCTATTTTTCGCTGAGCCTCTCCTGCGGTTGATGGGGGTGGAGAATGACGTTTTAGAAGCTGGTAGCACCTACTTCAAAATTGTCGGGATCCCATCGATCGTGATGGCATTGATGTTTGTGCTCAGTAGTATCTTACGAGGTGCGGGAGATACAAAATCACCGATGAAGGTGAGCATCGTCATCAATGTCGTCAATATTGTGCTCGACTATATGTTGATTTTCGGTTTTTGGATCATCCCCGAACTTGGTCTCGTCGGAGCGGCACTCGCGACCGTCATCGCCCGGCTCGTCGGGACGCTCTTATTGATGAACTATATTCGTAAGACGGAAGTGATCGCCTTCAGGAAAGATTTCTGGAGACCGGATCTCGAACACCAGTTGGAGCTCGTGAACCTTGGAAGCCCGGCGGCTATCGAGCGATTGGTCATGAGAGCCGGACAGATCGTGTATTTCGGATTCATC
This sequence comes from Exiguobacterium sp. s50, assembly GCF_018618175.1. Lineage (NCBI taxonomy): Bacteria > Bacillati > Bacillota > Bacilli > Caryophanales > Exiguobacterium > Exiguobacterium sp. s50. The sequence continues at coordinate 2,898 of NZ_JACSLP010000016.1, read as the reverse complement.
GTGGTACTCGGGACGAACACCTTCGCCGCGCATCAAATTGCAGGGAATCTAGAGGTGTTCTCTTATATGTTGGCATATGGTTTCGCGACAGCAGCAACCATTCTCGTCGGTCGCAACATCGGAGCGGGAGACCACGAGACCGCCAAAGAATATGCCAGATTGAGCACGTTCATGGCGATGGGCTTCATGTCCTTATTCGGGGTCGTCTTATTCTTCTTCGGAGGATGGGCAGGTTCACTTTTCACCGACGATCCCCAAGTCATCAAAGACATCGATGTCGCGTTAAAAATAGCAGCGGTCTTCCAGCCTTTCCTAGCAGTCGTCCTTGTATTGACCGGTGGATTCCAAGGAGCGAACAATACGAAGTTTCCAATGTATCTGACCACGATCGGTATGTGGGTGATCCGGACTGGGGCAGTATATGTATTGGCGATTCAGATGCAGATGGGCATTGCAGGAGTGTGGATCGCCATCGGTCTAGACATCGTCTTTAAGGCGATCGTCCTTTGGATTCAATTCAGCCGAGGGCGTTGGATTGTAGTGGAATCCGAACCGCAGAAGCCCTGTCATCCCAAAACCAAGCATGAAGACGTGCGATGTATAAATAATTATTAACACTTGACTGAAATTGTAGGAAAGAGCAAAGTTGTTCTTTCCTTTTATCTTTTCTGAAAAAGTTATTAAAGGAGCCCGTCACGCCGATCTAAAGAAATCGAATCAGTGGTGAAAAACACACATATGTCATGCGGCCTATAGCTGCTCGATTATAAAAAATGGATATTTTTTTGTTCAATATAGAAAAAACCTGGTCTTCGTCAAAAAGAACCAGGTAATTAAAAAAGTTATTGTTTATTCAAATCCATATTAGTTGTCAGTCGATGAATATGAACGGCTAGATAAGCTAGTTCCTCATTAGGAATTGTCACACCGTGCAACTGTTTAAGGTAGTCCCGTACTTTGAATGAACCATTCATGGCCTTTGCGTAGATGTTCGCAATCTGTTCAAATAGTTGATCGGATTCTTCATTCAATATTTTTCCAGCATAAAAGCGTTCAGCGAAATATTTCACATGTGTGATGAATCATGAATAATGAATATCTTCTTCATCGGTTTCAATATTGTAAGCATATCGAATAAGGTTCACAATACTCCCAATCATCTTGGCGTAGCGCATGCCATCACGTGTTTCTTCTCTTTCTCCTTGCGCGTTGATAATATGAAAAGCAATATTGGCTGCCTCTTTAATAGGCAGTTCGATTTTAAATCGTTCATTCATGAGATTAACCGCATAACTTCCAATCTTGAATTCCTGTGGATAATAGTTTCGAATTTCCCAAAATACTCGGTTGCTGATAGTAATACCTTTATAATAACGTTTTACCGCAAAGTGAAGGTGGTCTGTCAGTGTTAAAAAGATACCGGCATTGAGCTTTGTAGCTAGCTTTTCCTCAGCATATGCAACGATTTCTCGAGTGAACTCGACGAATTCAGGAGGAATTTCAGTCACCAGTCCTATGAACTCTTTAATACGGACATCGTCAGCGGGTATGAACATTTGGGAGGCTTCAGGTGGAGCGACAACATTTCCGATTTTCTGCCCGAAACCAATTCCTTTTCCAATTAAAATGTACTCAAGCTTTGATTTGTCCTCGACAATCACGACACTTGAATTTAATACTTTTTTGATACGAATCATTCCATACCTCCGTCTTAATTCAAGTCAGATCATCTCCATTTGAAGCTATGACTTTTTTATACCAGTAGAACGAATCTTTTTTAATCCGTTCTAGGGTCCCGTTCCCTTCGTCGTCCAAGTCTACATAGATGAACCCATACCGTTTCTTCATTTCTCCCGTACTGGCTGCAATCAGATCGATTGGACCCCATGCCATATAGCCAAGTAACGGAACCCCGTCAATCGCGACTGCTTTTTTCATTTCTTCGATATGACTCCGAAGATAGGCGATACGATAGTCATCATGTACTTTCTTGTCCGGCGTGAGCGTGTCAACGGCCCCAAGACCGTTTTCAACAATCATAAGTGGTAACTGATATCGATCATACAAGTAATTTAAGGAATAGCGTAAACCTTTCGGATCGATACTCCATCCCCATTCACTTTGCTCCACATGCTGGTTTTTATAGCCTGTCTTCACGCCATTCAAACCAGAGAATTCGAGAGGCGACTCCTTGACGATAACGTGAGTTAAGTAATAGCTATATGAAATAAAAATAAACAGGACCACGATACAATGTATCGGCGTCTCCTTCTTCAAACGGCAAAGAGATATTCTCGCGCTCTAATTCTTTTTTAATGTAGTTCGGATATTTGCCACGACAAAGTACTTCACAGTAGTACTGCATTTTATGCATGAATTCCTCAGTTCGTTGGACGTCATCTGGGTCTGGGGAGTTTGGATATGCGAAGTGGCCATTATACATCATCCCCACTTTGTTCTCTGAATCAATTTCATGGGCAAGTGTCACGGCTTTGGCATTCGCCAACATCTGATGGAATGCACCGATAAACTGTGATTCTTTCGTTGAAGAAGGGATTCCTCCCCCCATCCATGGTTTTGTCGACATGACATTGATTTCATTAAAAGGAATCCAATATCGGACTTTACCTTTATATCGAGTAAACATGGTTTCGCAGTAGTGAAGGAAGAAGTCGACCACATCACGATGAAGCCAGGGGCCATATTTCTGTAATCCTAGCGGAGTCTCGAAATGAAGAGAATCATGAAGAAGCACCATCTCCAGTGTCGGATCAAACCCAAACGAAAATGGAAGTCTCAGGGTGAGAGTATCGTCATCGCCCCTGACCTTCTCAAGCGAGACTTCACTGCCAGTAGACCGAATAAGAAGTGGGTGACGGACATCACCTACATCCAATA
>NZ_JACSLP010000015.1:0-30905 GCF_018618175.1 Exiguobacterium sp. s50 | reverse complement strand
TTCACTCCCAATATGATTTAGTCCAGTGTACACAAAAAACCTGAGCAATAGACTTTTTTAAGTGTCTACTACTCAGGGTACAGTTTATACACGGTACCGCCCTATCTCATAGCCAGACTGGTAAAGAAAAGAAAACTAAGAACAATACGGTCAAGACACCGACGACCGGACTGAGCGACCGATAGCCCTTCTTGAACAAGACGATCATCGTGTAGGCGATGAATCCGAGCCCGATGCCATCGACGATGGAATACGTGAACGGAATCATGATGATGACGAGAATCGCCGGGAAGGCATGCTCCCAATTGTCGAGCGGGAGATGCTTCACGTTCTGGAACATCATCATGCCGATGATGATCAACACCGGCGCGATTGCCGTCACCGGAATGATCGCGAACAGCGGCAACAACAAGAGCGAGACGACGTAAAGGCCTGATGTGACGAACGAGGCGATGCCGCCCCGAGCGCCGACCGAGATGCCGGCCGCGACTTCGACCGTCGAGACGGTCGGGCTCGAGCCGAACATGGCACCGGCCATCGTCGACAACCCTTGGGCGACGAGCCCTTTCGGTGCGTCCGCATCCTTGCCGATGGCGCGCGTCTGATTCTGGATCAGGCTGATGTTCTCAATCAGCAAGACGAGCGTCAATACGCCGACGGCGACAAGGAAGATCGGTGACGCCGACTCGGCGAACGAGACGTTTCCGAACACAGTGCCGAACGACTCGAAGAACGGCATGAGCGCGAACTCACCGGTCCAGTCGAGCGTGCCCATGACGGCGCTCAAGCCGACTCCGAACGCGATCGTCCATAAGAAACTGCTCGGTCCCATCTTCAAGAAGAGAAGGATGGCCACGAAGAGCGACAGGAATGCGACCTGTACCGGCCGTTCCCCGAGGTCTCCGATGTGAAGCAGTGCCCCGCCACCGCCCGAGACGATCCCCGCCGCCTCGAGTCCGATCAAGATAAGGAATAGGCCGAGCCCGACCGTCAATCCGTCATGAATGATCGGCGGGAACGCGTTTGCCAGTTTCCTCGCCACCTTCGTCACCGTCAACAGTACGACGAGCGCCCCTGAGACGAACGAGACGGCAAGCGCGCCTTGCCAGCTCAGTCCCATCTGCAGGACGAGCGTGTACGTGAACAGCGCGTTGATGCCCATCCCTGGTAACAGGAGCAGCGGCAAGTTGAACAGCCCTGCGATGAACGTTCCGATGATGCTTGTCAAAATCGCTCCGACGAGCGCTCCCTCGAACGGGAGTCCAGCTTGTGTCAAGATTGCCGCGTGAACGGCCGGGATGTATGCTGTCGCCAGAAAGTTCAGCACGCCCCCGTATGTTTCTGTTTTCCATTCTGTTTGTTTTGCCATAGGAATCAATCCTTTATTGGCACCCTCACCCACCCATGTGGTTATACACACGAGGTAAATTATATCCTGTCTGACCTCTGACATGCAAGACAATCTTGGTTCAAATCCATCTTTGGACCCAGTCATGAGACCCATTCGGACGAAAGGTTCATTTTATAAAACAAGAACAAACGTTCCTGTTTTTAGCATCTTTTTTGACAAGAATCTGCTATAATGAAGAGGCAGGTTAACGCAGCAATAGTGGGGTCAGCCGCCAAGTCCACAATGGAGGAAGGCGGTGGTGCGGATGGAACAACTATGGACCTGGGTCGGCGATTATGTGATCGTCCCGATCCTCGCTCCGATTATCGTTCACTTGGTGTTACACCAAACATCCGATCGTGCAACGTCTGAACGCACAAAAAAATGACCCCCTCGGCGCAATGAGATGGGTCACTTTCTGATTCACTAACCATTGTGGCGGCTGGGCCACTCTTAAAGTGGTAACCTGTACGCCAGAGGCCGGTGTGTCCAGCACCGGTCTCTTTCTACTTGCATCATACCATACTTGTTCCCATTTTTCAGCAACAGAAACGCGAAAACGGTGAAGTTGACGTGACGAATGATATCTGGGCGCCAAACATCGATCCGAGAGCAAGCTTCTTGATTGATTGTTCAACAGTTCGAGGCAGAGCAAAGCGCTTTGCCTTTTTTAGATTTCATTTATGACTCCTTTAAGAATTCTTTAAATCTGCCATCTACACTGAAGACAGTTCAAATTCTTAGGAGGTTTATTCCCATGTATAATCAGAATTATTCAGTTATGTTCACAATCGAATCAGGAGTCGTTCTCATCCCACTCGCCATCCTCGGACTCATCACGTTACTCGTCTGGTCGTTTCGCAAGAAACATGTAAAAGCCGCACAAACTATTTTGCTTCTATCATTCGGGATATACTTATTAGGTGTCCTTCACTTCGTGTTTTTCCCGATTGACGTCAATTTAGGAAAGTATGCGAACCAAGTACCATGGTGGAAAACGATTAATTTTATTCCGATTTTGACCATCGACTTGTATTCTTTTGTGCTGAATATCGTGATGCTCCTCCCGTTCGGCTGTTATCTTCCATTTTTGAAACCGTCGATCACGAAAAAAGAAGTACTTAAATTAGGATTTCAGTTTAGTCTGATCCTTGAACTGATTCAATTATTGGTGCGCACGACACTAGGCAGTGGACGAAGCACGGATGTGAATGATTTATTGGCAAATGCGTTCGGGGCGCTCTTAGGGTTCTTACTCGTTCGCTTCGTCGTCCAATACGCCCCGTTCCGACGTTTGTATCAGAATTTCCAACTTTAATTCGCGAGGGAGTTTCAAGCATGACAAAAATCTTGTTAGTGGATGATGATGTCCAAATCGCAGAACTGATTGATGTGTATGTAAAAAATGACGGGTATCACACGACGATGGCAACCGACGGGGAAATGGCGCTTGACTTGTTCAACCAAGAATCGTTTGACTTAATCATTTTAGATTGGATGATGCCTCGGATGGATGGGCTTGAATTTTGTAAGCGGGTGCGCCAGACGAGCCAAATTCCGATCTTAATGGTCAGTGCCAAAGTGGGTGATATGGATAAGATATTGGGATTGACGACGGGAGTCGATGACTACATCATCAAACCGTTCAATCCGCTCGAGTTGATGGCACGTATTAAAGCATTGCTGCGCCGTTCAAACTATAACCGACCAAGCGAGTCCTCAAGTGTACAAGCTGGCCCTTTCCTCATCGATCGAGCCAGCCACACCGTCATGATGCAAGAGCAGACGATTCGATTGACTGCACGTGAATTTGAGATTTTGTATTTACTGGCGAAACATAAAGGCCGGGTGTATAGCTCTGAAGAAATATTTGAGGCTGTCTGGCAAGAGCATGGCGTCGGGTCGAACCAGACGGTGATGGTTCATATCAGTAACATCCGCGAGAAATTACATGCCGTTGTGCCACATGAGGTCATCATTCATACGGTGTGGGGAGTGGGATATAAAATTGAGACATAATATATGGCGCGTCATAACGTTCATCCCGATGTGGAAACGTCTGCTGTATGTGGTGATTGCGTTTGGAGTCGCCACCCTGAGCGGTGTTCTGTTACTGCCTGCCGTCTGGTACTTTGAGGAGTCTTCACGATTTGTGGAGAGTCTGATCATCGTATTGTCGTATTTCCGGGAAGGTGTCATCCTCATGTTTTACAGTCTGATGGTCATCGTTTGTCTCGTGTTGATCTATCAATATGAGCGTAAACGGTATTTACAGGTTCACATTGAGCGGATGACTTCACTTGTCGAAGAACTCCATGCCAATCGTGATTTGGTTGAACCATCGGTCCCGCCAGAGCTAGAGCGGTTGATGGCGACCGTTCGCGCCATCTCGGACAGTGCGGCAAAAGCGGAGCAGGAATTGGTTCAAGCTGATCGTTTGAAGCACGAGCTCGTGACGAACGTCGCGCACGACTTACGCTCCCCGCTCACGTCGATCACGGGTTATCTTGACTTGATTCACAGCGACCGTTACCGGGACGAGGTGGAATTGCGTCATTACATCCAAGTCATTCATGAGAATGCGATCCATCTGAAAGGCTTGATTAACGATATCTTTGACTATACATTTCTACAAAACGACCAAATCGCGCTGCAAACAAGTGAGATCCGTCTCGATGAATTGCTCAATCAGCTCATCATGCAGTCGACGTTACGTCTCTCGGAAGTTGAAATGGAAGCTCGATTCAGTTCCTCAGCCAAGCGACCCATCGTTGAAGGTGATGCGTTGAAGCTCGTCCGTGTGTTTGAAAATATACTCGAGAATGCGATTCGTTACGGTCGTGACGGAACGTATATCGATACGTTCATTGAAGATACGGATGAAACGGTTCTTATCAACATGACGAATTACGGCGAGGAGGCCATCCCATCACGTGACATCCCATACGTGTTTGAACGATTTTTTAGAGTGGAAAAGTCACGCGCACATTACACCGGCGGATCAGGTCTCGGTCTCGCCATCGCCAAGTCCATCATCGATTTACATGAGGGCGAGATTCACGTGACGAGTCAGCCAAGAGAAACGACGTTCACAATCATTCTCCCAAAAGTCTCTTCCAATGCTGTTCATGAAAAATCATGGCCCGTGTGACCTACACGCGCCATGATTTTTGCATTCACACCAAACAGGATCAACTTCAAGCTTATGTCGGAGCGAGCCCTCAAGCCGATTAAAAAAGACGAGCCACTCGCAACACGCGAGTGGCTCGTCGATCACCTGACCGGGCTATCCGTTAGCCCGGTGTTTTCATATCTTCCTGTACCGTATAGCGGGAGAACCAGTTCAGCATGGCTTCTGCCTCTTGTTTCGGGATGTCCTCGATCATCTCATTCGATAGCAAGCCACCCCGTGTCGAGAACAGGACGTTACATACATCGAAACGGCGTTGGAGTGGCGTCTGTGTCACTTGGACCTGTTCGATCCGCGGCTTGTCCGTCAAGAATGAACTGACGTTGAAGGCCCCTGTCCGCAGCTCGATGAACTGACCGTTGCGAGCGTAGCGCGTCGTCATATAGCTCAATAGGCGACCGCCGATAATGATGGCCCACAGTAGGACGAGCCACCAGGCGTAATCGCGGAAGAAATACAAAACGACACCCGAGACGATGAGTCCGACCCAGCTGATGCGTAGCAGTTTGACCCAGAGCGAACGTTTTGGCAAGCGATGAAGCGTGTCAGACCAGACGAACTGGTCGAAGTGCTCGTTCAACACGGTCATCGCCCGCTCCCGTTTCACGAACGGGAGGATGGTTGACGATTCGTCTTTCAACTCGTCCATCGTCCCGGCCGCGACGAGTTCGACACCGACGATGTTGAACCAGCGCCGAATGAACGTCTCTTTGACCCGGACCGCTTGAATCTTCTCGTATGGGATCTCTTTAGCGGAACGGTTGAGCAGTCCTTTCTCAACGCGGATGCGGTCCCCGCGTCGTTCGAGCCGGAAGTTCCCGTATTTCAAGAAGTTGATGACCATGCCGATGACGACCGACAATATCAGGACCGTCAGGACGAGCAGGCCAATCGCGATAATCGACGCGTGGACGACCCAATCGCCGATTGTATCGAACGTCCCGTCGAGATTGATGAAGTCATCAATGGACGAGATGATTGTCGAGGCGACCGGGAAGATCGCGAACACCGACAATGATGTCAGCGAGGCGATGATGATCTCTCGGGTCGAGAGGGCGTACAACAAACGGCTCGCCGGTTTTTCAATCGCCACCGGTGTAGCTGTCGTGTCCGTCTCTCCTTCTACTGGTATGTCGGTCTCGGTCTTGCGATGACGGACCTGGTCAAGGATGTCCTCGAGCCGCTTCGCCTCGTTCGGGAAGACGCCGGCCAGTTTGAACGAGGCGTCGTCACTGTTCGCGTTCGTGTCGAACGTCAACTCGACGACCCCGAGCAACCGGTACAAGAACGGGCTGTTCGAATGGACGCTTTGAATCTTATACAGCGGAAGCGACTTCTCTTTCTTAATCCAATTGCCATCGATGATATATACCGTCTTCTCATCGAGCGCATAGCGGAAGTTGAGCCAGCCGAAGAACTTCTGCAGGACATCGAGCCCGAGGAAGAGCAGGATTCCGACCCGTAAGATGATGCCGAACGTGGACTCCCAATCGTTGTTGACGACGAACAATAACACGAGTGGGATGGCGAACGACTTGATGACCTCTAACACTCGAAGCATAAGGACGCGACTCGGCAGCCGATGCCACGTGAGGGCGGCTTCCGTCATACGACATCCTCCTCCTCGATGCGGGCGTAGACGGCGATCTGTTCACGAAGCGTCTTCGCGAACGACTCCTCGATTGCATAAATGTCGTGCGACCCGGCCGCCGTTCCAATCGTGATCGTCTGCAAGCCGTACTTTCGTAGCAGCGGGCCTTGCTGGGCGTGGACGTATTGTACTTTCGTCATCGGGATCAACACGTCGTTTGTCGTGATGACGCCATGATGCAAGCGAATCTCGAGTGGTTTCACATCATACGTGAACCGCTCTTGCTTCCATTTTTGGAAGACGACAATATCAATCACACTATAGATGAGGTCGATGGCGAGTAAGGCGTACATCGTATATTGCAGCCATGTCGGCCAGTCAAAATAAAGCGCGGCGGCGACGAGGCCACCTGTGATGACGAGCCCAATGAGATAAAAGATCGCGCTCGACAGTCGGAAGACGGTGCGTGCCTCGATTGGCAATGTGCCGCTGAATGATGTCGGTGTTGTTTCTATGTCTGACATTGGTGTTTCCCCCTATTCGTTCGGACGTTTGTCCTTCTCTCTCTTTAGTATACGCCGTTTTTCTGAAAAAGTTTCATTTCGACACGGGGAAAGTGGTGAGCTGTTCGTTGATTAGCTGAAACCGATGCGTATCCTCAGGCTCGACTTCCTCGACGATTGTGGTTAACGCTTCATGGGCAGAACGTTTCAACGCATCTGTGATTCGTCCGGTCAGTTTGATTGAAGCGAACGCGCTCGCGAGGATGACGACGTCACACACGAAACGATCTCCGTTCAACATCCAGTCGTCCGGCGTCGAGATGTCTTCCTCGAGCCAGTCAGACAGGACGGCATACGCCCCTTCCAGAAAATCGAAGTCCTGCTCTTTTCGAAGCGCTTCTCCGAACATGTCGAGGACGTCGGCCCCTTCATCGCTCCCGAACGGCGCGAACTCGTCCGTACAGTCTAAATAAAAGTCTTCCTGGAAATGTTGCATAAACGCCGGGTGGGCCGTCAACGGATGCGGGCCGATCTCTGGGTCATCTAAGTAAAGATGGTTGTCCCAGTCGTACTCGACCTCAACGTACCCTTTCTTTAGTTTTTGACGGACGAGTTTGTCGGCTTCTTTCTTACACTCTTCTGCCGTATCAAAAGACTTTAGTTGGACTTTACCGACCGTACCGAGCTTTCCATACTGGACGACGAACTCGTCTGTGCCGACGCGGATGTTCCAAAATTTTGTAGTGTGCAGTAAATGGACCTTCATTTGCCACTCCCCAATAATATTTATTATGTTTTCATTATACGGTGAATTAGCCAATCTGGTGATTCGCTTTTAAATGTATTATTTTTCAATTGTTAACATTTTTTTATTATAAAGGAATATATAAGTATACATTGAATTCCTTTAAGAAGACTAAGTTATCATAGAGACTTATCGATGAAGGAGGGCTTATGCAGAAAAGAAAAATGTATTATTTCATCATATCGACCTTAATCATCGTCGCTTTATTTAAAATCGGGGGTACTTTCCTTTATACAATGATTGTAGATCGCCCGACCCAACAAGACATGTCGGGAAATCCAAGGTACATCGACGGTGAATTGGCAACCTTTAAAGATAAAACAGAGAATCTAGAGGATACTAATGATATACCGAAGTGGTATGATCTTTTGTCGAAAGAACGGTTTGAGAAAAAGACGTCTGGTGAAGACCAAGGGGATACTTCAGACGTCCTGAAATGGGCCGTTATAGCTTTCTTGCTCATTTTATTTCTCAAGAACTACAAGCGCGTACACGATTGGTGGGATAAACGGCGACGCAAAGCGACATCGTCCTCAGCTGACGAGAGACCATTATCATCTCGAGCCAACATGAACACGGTGACCAATACAACACCAACCTTTCTCTATGCCTCTGATACTGAACTTGGGAAACTACTCGTGGAGTTGAATGACACCTTGAGCGACACTCAAAAACGAAAACCTCACGAGACCGTCTCAGAGTGGTTTGCACGCATTCGATTCGAACAATCTGTGAAACCTTATGCCGATGTGCGATATGGAGAACTGAACGTGATCGACGAGCGCTCACTTCATGATTTCAAAGTATCTGTCAGACAGTATATACAACACTACAAAGGAGAGAAATCTTGATGAACATTCGTACGATGATTGAGGAAATCAACCAAGTCTATTTGGGCAACCCGACAGTAGTAGAGTTGTGTGTGACGTCGCTGTTGGCAAACGGACATGTGCTCTTAGAAGATGTACCTGGCACCGGGAAAACGATGTTGGCCAAGACGTTAGCGACGAGTTTCCACGGCGACTTTTCAAGAATTCAGTTCACAGCCGACTTATTACCGTCAGATATTGTCGGTTCAGATTTTTTCAATCTAAAGACGCAAGAGTTTGAAAACAAGCAAGGCCCGATCTTCGCCAACATCGTGCTCATCGATGAAATCAACCGGGCCGTCCCACGTACCCAGTCCGCATTGCTCGAAGCGATGGAAGAACGACAGGTGACGGTCGGGGGCAAGACCTATCAACTTCCTACCCCATTCTTCGTCATCGCGACGCAAAACCCGATTGAATCATCTGGCACCTTCTCTTTGCCTGATGCGCAGCTTGACCGGTTCATGATGTGTCTACATACAGGGTATCCGACCGAAGAATTCGAACTTCAATTGCTGGAGGAATCCGTCACCGAGACCCGTAAGGCGGTATTGGCGAATGTCGATTTCGAGCAACTCCTGCAATATCGAGCCGATGCCATGAAAATCCACATCTCGAGAGACGTGTTACGCTATATCGTCTCGATCGCGACCGCGTCACGTAGTCACCGGAACGTTCAGACGGGGATCAGTCCACGTGCGACGATCGCGCTCTCGAAAGCCGCTCAAAGCTATGCCTATATCCAAAATCGTGACTATGTCACACCAGAGGACATCAAGTTCTTGGCCCCATACGTTTTCGCTCATCGGTTGACACTGACGCTCGAGGGCGAGATCAAGTCCTCGAAGGCCATGGTCATGGAAGAAATCTTGTCGACCGTCCCGGTCCCGGTCGAGATGGGCATGTGACTCCGATGAACATCACGACCAATGTATTTTTCTTGCTTGAAAAACGAATCCAAATCGTCTTATTTTCAGTGATGATCATCTTGTTGTTCGTGCCGTACCTCTCGATTCTTTCATTCGTTCTCGCTGTTTTTTTGGCGGCAAGTCTTTATATCGAGCGTTACACGAAACGACTGACTGCACAAATGGACGTCACGTGGAGACAGTTCGACTCGATTCTGTTCAAGAACGAAAGTTGTAAGTTCACCCTTGAACTGGCGAACGTGCACCTCTTAAACGACATGAGCACGAAAACATATATACGTACGCCAAAGGATGGACCTTACGTCGTGAACTTAGAGGGGCATACGGAATCCATCATCGAATTGGACGAGCTGCCATCTGATTTCGTCTTCGAACTTACAGGTAATCGAAGGGGGCCCATCGAAATAGCTGAAATCTCCATCACGATTAGCTTGCCTCTATCGTTAGGGACGCTGACACTCTATTTGCCTCCCCCTTTACGTTGGACGGTCTATCCATCGATTTCAAGTACTCATGCGCAGCGTATCCGCTCACACCTGAAGCTTGGTGAGCGCGTCTCTAAATATTCTCCAATTAAGGATCGGTTACTACAAATCTCCTCGAAACCCTATGAGGATGAACCGTCTAGACAAATCGACTGGTATGCGACGGCGAAAAAATCGACTTTGCAAACGAAACTGTACCAGCCGGTCAATCAAGACATGTTCACGGTGTACCTCGATTTGTCAGCTTCGAACGGGATCGGCCTTCATCATCAGTTCGAAGAATTGATAGAGGATACGGCATTGGTCAGTCGGGAATTGATTGAAAGCGGCGGGAAGGTCGAGCTATTTGTGAACCGATTAGATCAAAAGGGACATGTCAATCACTTGAGCATCCAAGAAGGGGCGAAGCAGCTTAAAAACATCCTCGCTTTACTCTCTAGTCTATCGGAGCAAGATCACTATATGGGTTCAACCCGTTTCTCGCCTTACGTGACGAAAATAAAAAACAAGCAAGCTCAGCTCATAAAAATAGCATCACCTAACTGACTTTTTAAAAGCCCAGTTAGGTGATGCTATTTTTTTACCTTTTTTAGTCTTCAAAGAACCACTTCTTACGCGGTTCCACTTTCAGGTTGTCCCCGTGCTTCTTCATCTCGGTGATGAGGTAGCGTTCGAGCTCATTCATCGCCTTGACCCAATCCGTCATCGTCGCGACGAGCGGGACGACGGTAAGGATGAGGTCTTCCTCTTCATCCCGCATCTTCTCAATCATCAACTTCGCGAAGTCGAAGTTCTCGTGAATCAAGTCCTCTTCCCGGTCGATGATGTGCTCGTTCTCTAATTCATAAGCCGAGAATAGACGCTCATGCCGTCTGAGCAAGTGCCGCATATGACGCATCAGTTCGTCCTCGAGCTGGGGCGGTAGATGTTCGAGCGTCAGAAAATCGTCATGCAGCTTGTCGAGCACGTGGATGGCGGCACTGTTCGTATCGATCATCTTCGACTTCAAGACGGCCCGGCGATAAATCGGCGTCTTCTTCTCGAGCCAGCGGTTGGCTTTAATCTCTTCTTCAAAGAAGTCATACGTCGTCTTTGAGCCTCGATGTTTCTTTTTCGTCTCTTCGAGTGACTCGAACGACGAACGTCCACCTTCTGTTTCCGAGAACAGACGGGCAATGCGGACGGCCATTTGGAAGACGGTCGTAATCTCGTCCTCGAGCTTCCGTTCATAGCGCGGTGGGAACAAGAGCGCATTGACGAGAAGCGCCACGGTGATCCCCATCATGATGAGCAAGTAACGTTCCCCGGCGAACATCCAGACGGGCATGTCCGATTGGCTGGCCCCTTCCATAATCAGAATCGTCGTCAAGATGACGGTCCGGGTCGTCGACTCGAGGTTCAAGAAGAGAAGGATCGAGATGGCGATGATGATGACGACGCCGATGGCAATCGGTGTCGGGTTCGGCGTCAACATTAATGAGAAGACGGCGAGCAAAGCCCCGATCAAGTTCCCTTTTAGTTCTTCTAATAGCCGGACACCCGTCTGATAAACGGACGGCAATAATGCGAGCGAGGCCGCGAGTGCCGGTACGACAATCTGTTGAAATTGAAATGCCTCGGCGATGAGCAATACCAAGGCGACGGATATCCCGGTCTTGATGGTTCTAGCTCCAAATCTCATGCGGTGTCGACAACGAAGTGTCTTCCTCCCTTATACACGTCTTAACTTTTTGTATCCCACTTACCCTGCCCTGAAACCTCACAACTTCAAGCCGTTGTCTCCTGTTTCGATAGCGCTTCCGTGGTATGATGGCGTTGGATATTTTCTTTAATCTTGATTGGGAGGGGTTTACTTGTCAACCATTGCTTTATTTGGAGGGAGCGGCCGCACGGGGATGCGGTTGCTTGAACGTTTGTTAAAAGACGGCCACGACGTCCGACTGTTGTCACGTCGCGAGGTCGAACCGAGGGATCGCCTCACGGTCATCATTGGTGACGCGACCGATGCGGATGCCATCGCAGAAACGGTGAAATCGGCCGACGTCGTCATGTCAGCGCTCGGTACGGATAAGCAGGACGTCTTGTCCCGCTTCACACCGTTCATCATCTCAGCGATGCAAGCAGCCGGTATCACCCGCATCTTGACGGTCGGGACGGCCGGCATCTTGCAGGCACACGATTCCAATCACTATCGCTTCGAGACCCGAGAATCGAAACGTTCGATGACGACCGCGGCCGAGGACCACGCCAAGGCGTACGAACTGCTCGACGCATCGACGCTCGATTATACAATCGTCTGCCCGACGCAATTGATTGAAGACGCGTCCGTCGGGAACATCGTCATCACAGCTGACGTGCTCGGGACGCAGAACTCGGGACCAATCTCGCGTGACGATGTGGCGGAGCTCGTCATTCAAGCCTGGAAAGACAAATCATATCGTAGACACCGCGTCGGCATCACGACGGAATCATAAGTAGGGGATGGGGATTTATGAACGAACAACGCATGCGCCTCGCGCAATTGACCGACGTATTTGACACACAAGCTGAGACCGAGTCGGCTCGTCTCGCCAAGACCGCACTCCGAAAAGTGACACGTGACGAGATTTGGATTGCCGTCTGTGGCCACTTTTCAGCAGGTAAGTCGACGCTCCTCAACAATTGGCTCGGGGATGGCGTGTTGCCGACGAGCCCGATTCCGACGAGTGCGAACATCGTGACGCTTCGACAGGGGGACGTCGGGGCATCGGTCGCCGTCAACGACACAGATTGGATTCGACTCGCGCCGGATGAACTCGACCGCTTGAGCGACTACTGCAAAATCGAAGAGATTAAAGAAGTCGAGTACGCCCTGCCCCGCTTCCCATTCGGAAGCGACGTCGTCCTCATGGACACGCCCGGGATTGACTCGACCGATGAACGGCACCGTCAAGCGACGGAACGCTCGCTTTTCCTCGCCGACCATCTGTTCTTCATGATGGATTACAATCACGTCCAGTCCGAACAAAACATCAAACTGATGAAACAGTTCAGCGCCGAGGGGCGTCCCTACTCGATCATCATCAACCAAATCGATAAGCACGATGAAGGAGAGCTTCCGTTCCACACGTTCAAACGCTCGCTCGAGACCGCCTTCACCCGTCACGCGATCAATCCGGACGACATGTTCTATATTTCGCTCCGTGAGCTCGATCACCCGGAAAATGAGGTCGAACGCCTCCGGACGTACGTCCAAACCGTCATCGACGCCGCGCGTGAACATGCGGAAGCACGCGCCGACTTGCTCGTCGATACGTTGCTCGCCCGGTCCACTCGTGCGAACGACGCCCTCTTGGACGAGTTGCCGGTCATCGAGAAGCAGCCGACGGAGATTCAAGCCCGCCTGCAACGCCTCGATAAGAAAGCGATCTGGCTCACCGCGTTCCGTCGCGAGTTCTTCAAACACCAGACACCGATCGTCGCGAGCGCGCCGATCATGAACTATGAGTTCCGTGAACTGTTGCGGGACTATCTCGAGAGTTGTGCGCCGGAGTTCAAGGTCGGCCTGTTCTTCTCAAAAGACAAGACGCGCCAGGAACGGCTACGTCGTGAAGAGATCGCTGTCAAGGAGTTCAACCGATTGATCGATACGAACCTTCGCCCCCACTTGATCAAGTACGCCGAAGACATCGTCCGTGATTTGAAACTGCCCGAGGCGATTTTGTCCCGTCCGGATACGTTACCGACTGCACCGAGCGCGCTCATCAGTGACCAAGTGAAGTCCGGCGCATCGCTCAGCGGTGACACGGTGCTTCAATTCAGCCGCGACATCGAGTCGGCTCTCGCCTCTTGGGTGACGAAAGTGTCCGAACCGTGGGTCACGTCCGTCGAAACGTATCTTGAGGCCGAAGGTAAAGACCGAATCCATGCCATCGAGACCGAGCAAGACGAATTGTATGACATGCTCGACACGTTGGCGCTACAACGTCAGCTGGCCGAACAGAGAGACGAGCTCACCCATTACACGACACGTGACCTCTCGGATTCGCGTTTGACGGACCTTGAGACCCGTCACTACGTCACGGCCGACCAATTACCGCAGAAACAAGTCGAACATCAGCAACAAGAAGTTGCCTCGACCTCGCTTCTGGTGGATGATATCACCGCTTTGTCGTTTGATTTTTCTTATGAATATGCGGTATGTGAAATATTAGAGAACCATCCCTTATTCAAGTCACGCGTCAAGTCGCTCCGTCATAAATTGGCCCGGGCCGAATCCGAGACATACACGCTCGCCATCTTTGGGGCGTTCTCGTCCGGCAAGTCGTCGACATTGAACGCGTTGCTCGGTGAGACGGTGCTCCCGACGTCACCGAACCCACTGACGGCGTCGATCACGAAAATCGTGCCGCCGAACGGCCGCGCCAACAAGAGTGCGTTGATCACGTTCAAGACACGTGCCGAACTCGAGGCCGAGCTGAACGGTTACGGGGCGTCACTCGACGCACTCCATCTCGACCATCCGTTCGTCAACGCTCTCAAGAACGCTCCCCTGTCCTATCTCGGTAGCCAGGAGACGGTCGACTATGACACGTTCTGCTCATTCGTCACGGAGGAAGAGAAGAGCTGTATCGTCAAAGAGATCGAGCTCGCCATCGACTCCCCTTGGGCCGAGCGTGGCATCATCTTCGTCGACACGCCAGGTGCCGACTCGCAGTTCAACCGTCATAGCGAAGTACAGTTCGGTTATATGCGTGACGCCGACGCCGTCCTGTTCGTGACGTATTACAATCACGCCTTCACCGAGGCCGACCGAGAACTCGTCATCCAGCTCGGACGCGTCCAAGGGACAGGTGACCATCACATGTTCTTCCTCGTCAACGCGTCCGATTTGGCGGCGGATGAGGCGGAACGGCTCGCCGTCAGCGATTATGTGTCGAACCAGTTGACGAAACTTGGCGTCCGTCATCCGACGGTGCTACCGATTTCGAGCCGGAACGCCATCCAGGGCACGGACGCCGGGTTCGACCGATTCTCGGTCAAGCTCGAGCAATTCGTCGACCACGATTTGCGTCAGGCGAACGCGGTCCGCATCAAAGATGAGGCACATGCCCTCGTCACCGCGTTCGAGGACGTCGTCCGCGAGGCCGAAGCGGATGCGAGCGTCAAGGCGGCCCGCCGTGACAAGCTCGAACAAGTACGCACTTCTGACAATCGTCTCAACGTCACGACGCTCGAAGACCCGTTCAAGCGCGAGACGGACGAGTTGCTCGCCCACCTCGAGACCCGCTCGCTCCTCCGGCTGTCGGACTTCGTCAAAGAGACGTTCCATCCGGTCGAGGTCGATGGATCGAAGGCGAGCCTCGAGCGCGCCCTCAGCCGGACACTCGACAAGTATGCGTATGACATCCATCAAGAGCTGCAAGTGTTCCAATATCGGCTCGAGCGCTTCTTGAAACGGGAGACGGAACGCTTGATCGAGCGCGAGACGCTAAAACTGCGTCCGCTCCTGCCGACGCTGTCGTTTGAGGACGACATCGACATCGATTGGTTCCGTGACGCCGTCGACCCGGTCGCGTTCGAGGCGGCCCCGTTCCGTCCCGTCCTGAAGCACTATAAGAACGCGAACCAATTCTTCGAAGGCGACGGCCGGACGAAACTGCGCGATGACTTGAGCGCCCTGTTGAAGACGGCGGTGCGCGAGCAACTCGCGCGCGTCGGAAGTCATCAAGTCGAACGGACGGCGACGCAGCTTGCCGCGCTCGAGAAGACACTCAGCCAGGACTGGGACCGTGAAGTGAACAACCTCGTCGCCGGCGAACTGAGCGTGCTCTCGGACGGACAATCGTTCCAAGACATGACACAGCGCCTCGCTGCGCTCAGAAAGGACTAAACGCATGGGTTCCTTGTTGCTCGTCGGATTGATTCCGGCCGTCATCATGACGGTCGCACTCGGCTTGTTTATTCGCCACCTGTATTTGAATAGAGAGTAGACTAAAAAGGATGGGACCGAGACCGGCCCCATCCTTTTTTATGACGCCATGAACGGCTTTCAAACCGCTTCTTGACGGTCCCATAGCTTTTCAACGCTCACTAGTTCATGTTTGTTAAACGTCACTTTATAAACGTCCGGCATATCGAGTTCTTTCCAGAACATATAGCCATACTGTTCATCAAAATAATTGAGGATCAGCACCATGATATTCCCATGCGTACCGATTGCGATTCGCTTTCCTTCGTATTGGTCGAGTAGTGACAAGATCGCACGGACTACCCGCTGTTGAGCAACAACGTTCGATTCGCCCCCTTCCCATGCAAATGTAGGATTTTCCCACACTTTTGTCATCGCCAAGGTAAAATTCTCGGCCGGCTCTGTCGTCAACATCCGTTCCCGCAAATCGTCCATGAGTAGCACTTCTGTCCCAATCTGGTCAGCAATCCCTTGGACGGTTTGAATAGCTCGTTTATATGGACTCGAAACGACGAGATCAATCTTTTCTTCACTCAAGGTGTTCGTGATGTTACGGACGTCTCTCTCTCCCTTTTCAGATAAGGGTCTCGTCCATTCATCGGCTGTATATGTAGAGTGTGCATGTCTTACGAAATATAAGGTCGTCATGTCATCGTCTCCCGTTCTATGGATGTCATCATTCACTATTATTCCACTGAAACTTATTGTAAAATTATCCAGCGTGACTTCATTATATTCCTCAAAAAGAGGATAACGCCTACATATTTTTTCCGATGAAGACGAACATCGAAGTTGGAACGGTGAGAATATACCGTTGGAGTTCACGATGTAAGCCGCAAAAATATAGGTTGATGGGAGAGGCAAACATGAGAAGCAGAATTCACATACTCGGCGCTTCGGGCTCCGGCACGTCAACACTTGGCCACGCGTTGGCGAACGTCCTGCCGCATACTCATCTGGATACGGACGATTATTTCTGGATCAACAAGTTCACCGAACCGAGACCTGTCCCTGAACGACGCGAGATGCTCAAGGAAGAGTTGCTACAATCTGAACGGTGGATTCTATCAGGATCTCTCGCAGGTTGGGGCGACTGTTTCATGCCCTATTTTGATTTGGTTATCTTTTTATGGATTCCGCCTGACGTCCGCTTGGCCAGATTGCAACAACGGGAACTCGAGCGCTATGGTGCGGAAGCACTCGCTGGCGGTAGCCTATACGAGCAATCACAAGCGTTTTTGAGTTGGGCCGCCCTTTACGACCATGCCGGGACAGAAGTTAGAAGTAAGTCGTCGCATGAACAATGGCTGGCTGAACTGGCTTGTCCCATCCTAAGAATCGAAGGCGACTACTCGACCGAGGAACGAATCGCGATGGTCATGGATGTGTTAAAACAGAATCAGCATCAATGATATTCCTTCCCGATCCTGATTTTGGTGAAATGAATTTCAGCGCTTGCGGGAGGGAACAACAGATTACAGACGAACACCTCGGTCCCATCCAACATGTAACTCGAGACAGCGATATCGTGCATAAAGTAAGGTAGCTGTAATCTAGATAATTCTTTGATGGGTGCCACCCGGTCGTTCAAAGGAGCAACGATGTCCACTTTGATACATCCTAAAAATTCGATCTGGTGATGATAACTCTCATTTTCTTCTTCAATTTTGATTAACACTTCATCCCCGTAGTACCGACAATCACACCCGAGCACACGAGCATCCCAATAATATATCTTTTCAATCTCCTCTAAAATCTCTTGTACGTTCATTATTGTTCCTCACCTTCTATTTAGAATAAGAGCCTCGAGTATGTGTGCTCGAGGCTCTTTGTTATGCGTCAGCCGGGTACCGCACGTCGATGCGCTGCCGGATATCGGTCATGACGTCCGCGAGTGTGAGCATATCGGCAAACGAATGGACCTCGGTCTCCCGCTCCCCTGCTTCAATCATGTTTACGAACGTCTGAATCTCATACGTCATATGGCTTTCCTGTTCTAAACCGAGTTCGACGGTCGCCCCGTCTCGGCCAACGAATGTCAAGCGGTCGAGCGAACCGATATCGTCAATCACGATGCGCCCCGCTTCCCCGATGATTTCGGACGGAGCGTCCGTTCCGTGAATCTTCGAGTGGAGCACGATGATGTCCATGCCGTCATACGACAAGATGGCCGAACCACTGCCGTCGACACCTGACTCGAGCTTGACCGCGTTTGCTTGCACGCCGTCAGGTCGACCGAACAGTTTCAAGGCCGGGCCGAGGCAATAGACGCCGAGGTCCATCAGTGAGCCGTTCGAGAAGGCAGGATTGAACGTGTTCGGATTGTCTCCGCGTTTATACAAGTCGTAGCGTGACGAGTATTGCGACTTGTTCAAGATGACACGCCGGACGTGGCCGACCCGATGGAGTTCTTGACGCAACACATCGAAGTTCGGCATGAACAGGTTGCGGAGCGCCTCGAGCAAGACGACGTCCTGTTCGCGTGCCATCTCAAGCATCTGTCTGACTTCCTCGACGTTCGAGGCGAACGGCTTCTCACAGAGGACGTGCTTGCCGTGACGCATGAACAGCAGGCTCTGCTCGGCATGGAGCGAGTTCGGGCTCGCGATATAGACCGCATCAATCAATTCACTGGACGCCATCTCCTCGAGCGAGGTGAACGTATGTGGAATATCAAATTCTTCAGCGAACGTTTTCGCGCGCTCGTCTGTCCGGGAATAGACGGCGGACACGGATGCGCCTTCGACTTCATGGGTCGCTTCAATGAAAGAACGGGTGATAAAGTTCGTGCCGATGATACCAAATCGAATCATAGGAAAATCCCTCTTTTCTTTAAGTTGTGATGGCTTTGATAAGCATGATTTCGTCATGGAGCGGGATACGGTGCTCCCCGATGACGGGAATCGACGGTTTATGTAGCCTGGCCGCATCGACCGCACCCGGGATGATCCGTGCGAAGCGCCAGCCTCGGCGTTGGTAAAATGCGAGCGCTCCCAGATTGTCGTTCGTCGTGATGAGCGACAGCCGTTCGAGCTGATGTTGCTTGGCCACTCTCTCCACTTCATCGAGGAGCGCCGAGCCGATGCCACGCTTCTCCTGGAGGCTGTCGAGCGAGATGATCTCAATCTCGTCTTCCCGAATGACATACGTGACGAGGCCGATGATGACGTTCGTTTCCGACCAGACAAACCCGTCAAGCGTGGCGCAATCATACGTCCCGGTCGAGATCACCATCTCAGGTGTGCCCCAGGCATCGATAAAGAATGCACGGACCGCGTCACGCGTCGAGGAGGTAATCGGTTCAATCATCGCAAATCACTCCGCCTCTCGGGCAAGTGACGGTTTTGATGCACTCGCCTCGGTGTAGATGCGGAACTGTTTAAACTGTTCATCGTAAATCAGGCGAATCGCCCATTTGAACGCCTTCACATATAGGGCATATAGCCAGGATGAAGGGATGAGTGAAATCCGAATCGTCACATCCGTCCCGTCCGTTGTCTCGCTCAACGTATACGTCGCAATCGACACCCCTTGATTCGTCACCGCCTGCACCTCGCATTCGTGAGGACGATTGACATGGGTCAACTCGGATTCGACCCGAATCTCTTTTTTCTCGAACTGTTGGACCGAGATGAACCGTTTTCCCGTCACGAGTGAGGCGTCACCGTCCTCATAAATATTTTCGATCAAATGGTCGTTCCATTTGATGATATGTTCGTCTTCTGCGAGACAAGCGAACGTGTGGTCAATCGGTGCGTCGATTGTCATCGTATATGTAGCCACTTCGAGTTGTTTCACATCAAATCCTCCTTCATCGATCGACATTCTTTTTTTCATTACGTTAGACAAGTTCTTTTTCAAAACAGACATACCGTTCATGCCCTTTCGGTTTCGAATCGAAATGGACGCTTCCACGTTCCATGTAGCCGTGTCGTTTGTAAAAGCTGCAGGCTGCCTCATTTCCTGAGAAGCTGTCGAGCCGGATGCTGGTGTAACCTTCCGCTTTCGCCAACTGTTCCGAGGCATGCAACATGGCTTTTCCGATGCCTTGACCTTGCCGCTCCGGGTGCACCATCAAGGAATGGATGACGAGCGGATGGTCGTGACGCCAGTCGATCGCCTCCCATTCGTGCGACTGCCATTGATCGAGTACAACGACTCCGAGCAACTCCTCACCGTGTTTCATGATATAGACAAAATCGTCTTTGATACATTCCTCAAAATAGGCGCGGTTCGGATACGTGTCGTCCCATTGAAAAATCTGTCGGGTGAGCAAATCGTCTTTACAAGCGAGATACAGTTGTTCAATTGCAGTTAAATCTGATGGTTTGGCTAATGCGATTGTGTTCATTCCAATGCTCCGTTCTTTAGGGTGACTATCTTTTATTGATGATCCGCTCGTATTTTTTATACTCGTCGTGGTCCATGCTTAGACCGAGCAGCTCAGCGATTGTGGATGGTATCAATCAACTCATACCCGATGAGCATGTCCCATCGGCTGTTATCGGTCGGGTCCATCATCACATGATCAATCAACATCTGCTCGATGCCTCGGGTTTGTTGAAGGTAATGTTCAAGCTGTTTGAACTGGTTTGCCTCAACGTAGGCGTCGATGGGATCCATCATCGCCTGTTGCTCCACCGAGAGGGTCTCGTTGCCTGAATACAGCTCAAAGATATTCCCTACGTTATAATCATTCAAAGATGTGTTCTCCTCTCCCACGTCGCTTTCCACGATGAGCGCTAGTAATTCTGTCGATATGATTGCGTTTTTAGAAAAAGAATTTATCATATTCGTTGCTATATTTTTTAAAAAAGATATCACATGCGGTATTTGAAATAAAATTATTCAAAATACTCTAGAATGGTTTCTGGGTCATATTCCAACCCTACCAGCTCGCTCGACCAATCGAGGCCGCACAGCAGCTCATCATCCGACATGTTCGGCAACCAGCGTTCAAGGAATAGCTCGACCGGCAACTCGATCACATGATAGTCGGCCCATTCTTTAACCCGGCACGCGAGCGCAAGCTCTCGTGACGAAAAGAATAACAGGACGTCTGTGTCTTCGACGTGCGATGGTGCGTACGCCCACCCCTCGTCTTGCTCCGCAGATAATCCGAAGACGAGTCCATTCTTCTCGACTCGTTCGCAAAATGTCTCGAGCACGTCGCTTTCCGCCTGCGTCACTTCGACGAACGCCTCAAACGAATGCGCCGCCACCTCGAGGTCATTTATCTCGTGCCACCAGGCGTAAATCGTCTCCCGGTCGTCTTTCAAAAAACCGAGCTCATCACCGGATCCGTTCGTCGCAAGCGTCACGAACCCATGCGGTAACTCCTCTTGTTTCAATTCGTTGGCTCGAATGACGTCATCCCATGTCTTATTGAAAAACCGCTCGTCCTTGATCGGATAAAAGAACCAATCCCCAAGTTCGAACTTGTTCTCATGACCCCATGCGTCACGTAAGCCGTCCGGGAAGCGTGACCCCACTTGTTACTCTACCTGTTCAATCGTTTCGACCGAAATTCCTGAAAGATTCGTATCAAGCCTCATCTCATCGCCTTCTTTCTAACATCAATAACATGAGTATACTGAATTTACAAAAAAGAGGGAATTGATTCCGACAAGTTGATTCAATAATGATCACGATTCTGTTGCGCCAAACGTTTGTAAAACGTAAAAAAGGACCTATAGACAAGGTCCATCGTCACGAGAAATCATTCGGTTGTAAGTTGTAACTTCTTAGTCGATTCACCGACTACCTATACGCGTCATCACTCGTTAACGAGCTGAACGCCGCTCACTTCATAATCACCGATTTGAATGAAGTGGAACCGTCCGTCCTCGGCTAACCCTCTAGCAGTTCCCGAAAACTCAGCTACAACGTCAGGGCGTTTGCGTGCACCGAACGGCCACTTGTACAACAACCCGTCTTTTACGAAGTAGCCGACCTGTCCTTGAATCGTCAGCGCCGAACTGTCGTGAAGTCGCTTCGGCGTCTTATACTTGTTGAGTCGACCGGTTGAATCAACATGAATCAAGTCATACCAAATCGACGGACAGAGCCAGACCCCGGTTCGATTTGCTTGCAACAATTCGCAGTCGACAATGGTCGGTGGACGTACAAAATCTGACTGATAGCGTTGTAACACTTCACCTGTCCTCGAGAAACAGACGAGTGCCTCGGTGGATATCCCTTCCCCGAACACCCCTTCATCGGCATAGCCGATCCAAACCCCCGTGTCGTTGACGGCGACCGCTCCGATGGCGTTGCCCGCATGGAACGAATGAAGTATCGACCCTCGTCCATCGATGACCCAGACATTGCCGGGTGTACCTTCGTGCGTCACATCGACGACGAGAAACGTTTCTGAATCAAGGAGACGGATGAATGGCGAACTCAAATGAAACGGCAGTCGTATCGTCCGCTCATTCCAATAGACGACCGGGCCATCCTGATCCACCAGAACAATCACTTCACCACCTGATAAATCGGCATCAAATACTCTTGATTCATCGGTTATAAATATCCTCTCAATCTGCAGTTTCATCCAGTTTCACCTCCCATATTCACCGCTATCTTGTTGTTCAATCAAACACGATGAATCGTTTATACGTTTACTCAACGAGCTAGACGGTCTTGATACTGCTCGAGCCTTCTGCGGAAGCGGTCAACTTCTTTCGGTGTCACCGAATCTGTCATTCCATAGCGCTCTTCCAAATATGGCTTGAAATCGATGTCCGTCAATTCGATGCGCCGTGCCCACTCTAAAACCGTTTCTGTCGGCAACCATTTCTTCGCCGGCGGTAACGCCTGATTGAACGTGATGAGCGCGTCTCGAATCGTCACACCGGTCCAAGCCGGTTCTTCGACACTCGTCATCGAGCTCGGGACTGAATGACGCGAGAACGTCCGCGTCGTGAACGAAGCTGTTTCGTCAGCTCGCTTGCGGTGCTGAAAACGAATGTTAGCGGCAAAAATCAGTACGCTAAGCAATACACAGGCTAGTATCAACACCCAATAGAAGAGGCCATCGCCTCGTTCGATGACGGTAGTCACAGAATCAATCGTATAATCCAAATAGTCCAGTTTCAGACGAGACTGTTCTTCTTCTTTCGGTATCCTCATCTTTCCTTCGGACGACTCCATCAAATACTCAGATTCTGCCGGTGTCGGTCGCAACTTTAACCCCGAGGTCGGAGGCTCATACCACCATTCCATCAACAAGCTGATGAGACGAAGTCCAATAAAGACCGTTCCTACTGTCAGCACTGCGGTCAAACCAAGCCGAATCATCCAACGCATGTTGTCGCCTCCTCTAGGGATGACTTACATCACATTGTATCATTGGACGTTTCCACTTGGAATAATCATTCAGCACGACTCTAGTCATCGTTTTACAGAAGATGCATCTTAGCGACCTGACTTGTTGGCCGCAGCTTTAGAATCTCGGTCGCTAATTCGTTCGCTTCATCATCCGTCATTAATTTGTCGGGAATCGCATTGAAAAAGAGCAAGTATTCCTTTAGATCTATGCGACTAGAATCAAGCACGACAGCACGTTTCGCATGTTCGTAGGCCCGTTCATAGGCATGAGGATGGTGACAGAACGGTTGGCTCATGAGAAGCGACGCAGCCTCTTCCCAATCCGCAGTCTGCTCAACTTGAATCTGATCGCATACGATTTCGTAGACCGCTAAATCATCCGTATCAAACGCAACTTCAAGAAATGTATCTAACACCACTTCGTGAGCGAGCGGCTTCACTAGACGTTGAACGGTCGCTCGGTCATTTGAGAGGATCGCCTTGTGTAGTTGTTTTTTCAGGCTCATTTGAACGCTTGCCCCTTCCTTGATGATTCATCAACGCTCTTTTTTTCATTCATTTCCGTTTAAAACCTAGCGCGATGGAACGAAGAATCCTCGATTTGTTTCCGCAACTATCACACGCTATAATCATTGGCTCATCACCATAACACGTGGTTGCTATTTTAACGACCAAGCTCGAAGCGTAATCTCAAAAAGAAACGTTCGAGGTTTCGGTAGCCATAACCACGGCGTTTGATAAGCTTGATTTTGTTGTTCGTTCCTTCCATCTTTCCGTTCGATAGACTGGACACGATTGTTCGACGCATCGCTTTCTCTCGGTTCTGGATCGATTTCGCGATCTTCGCCAGAGGCCCGCAAGGATGGGACTGATAACGATCCAACCAATCGGTCAGTCGACGTTTCGCCTGTCCATGGCACGTGGCCTTCAGCACATATCGAATATGTTGAAGTCCTTGATAGAGGTCCCGGGTGAACGGATCTTCCCGAAGGCAAGAATCGGCGACCTCCCGGTCTTCGGGGGACAGCGTCTCCGGACGACAGGCGAGAGCACGGTCAATCACACGGACATGATGGTGACGTTTCACCTCGTTCAAAAAACGACGCCGACGGCGAAGGGCGTCCGTGAAGAACTGGATGAGATGGAAACGATCCAGCACATGTTTCGCATCCGGGAAGACATGTGCGACGGCCTTCGCCATTGTCGGTGCAAAGTCACTGACGACAGAACGGATGTCTCCGGCTATGCCTTGGAGTGCAGCCGTGATGGCCGTGACGTCCCTTCCCGGGACAATGGACAGGAGCCGACCACTCTCCGCATCGAGGGCGATTGTCGCATAGTGATGTCCTTTTCGTGTGGCGAACTCGTCGATGAGGACGTCTGTCGTATGCTTCTCTGTCTCTACTGAGGCGTACCGATAAAACAATCGTTCCACCGTCGTGTAAGGTAATCCGTATTCACGCGCTACATCTGAGATTGTCCTACCGTGGCAACGTTCTGCGATGCCTTTCCGGAACACCTCGGTGGAGGTGCGGACGAGCCCGAGACCGTA
Source organism: Exiguobacterium sp. s50 (assembly GCF_018618175.1). Lineage (NCBI taxonomy): Bacteria > Bacillati > Bacillota > Bacilli > Caryophanales > Exiguobacterium > Exiguobacterium sp. s50. Next base: position 6,312 of record NZ_JACSLP010000015.1, on the reverse strand, counting down.
GTCATACACGAACGTCAAATCACAAGAGAAGCATCTTTGACGTGGGATATCCAGCTCAATCCAAAGTATACCGACGTTCCATGCGTGACCGTGTCGGAAGCGACGTCGCCTTTTCGAATGCAGGACTGTCTTTCTCTGGCAAAGCGGGCAAGGGATGTCGTGTCGATCCGGGATGACCGGGAAAACGTTCGGTTCTTCGTCTGAAGACATCTGGATCTGAAAAAGGTCTGGAAGTGGAAGAAGTAATTTGATAAACTGTTGGGACAAAGCGAAAACTCCAATCGTGGTTTGTCTAGGCAACAATTACGATACCGGGGTTTTCGCTTTTTTTCTATGTTCAATTCAAAATCTGATGGATGTTATGCGTCAACCACGCCTTATGGTGATGAGCCTCTTCTATACCATTTTTAGCTCTTCTAAAGATAGAATGCTTAACAAGACATGCAGGCATTGGCCATACTAAATTTCAATTTGCCTTGCCACTTGTCGCTCCCTGTTCATTCTAACAAGCATGCCCAAACATTAAAACAATCATTTGAATATATAATTGACAATCTAGCGAAATCTTTGTACACTTGCATTAATCAAACGTTTGTTTGAATGTATAACTATCAGAGGGTATCACTTCACACTAGGATATCCGTAAAGGAGATGAGGGTGCTGTTAACCACGATTTTTACCGCGGTTGCCGCTTATGTGGCGACCAGCATTGATTACGTCATTATTTTGCTGATCCTGTTTTCACAAACGATGAAAAAAGGCCAGTTAAAATCCATTGTCATCGGACAATACCTAGGAACAGCCATCTTGGTGGGCGTCAGCCTGTTGGCTGCGTACAGCCTGACGCTTGTGCCGTCCCACTGGGTGGGCTTGCTAGGGCTCATTCCGATTTACCTGGGCATCCGGGTCTGGAAGCGAGAAGAAGACGAGGACGACGAAGAGAATCTCCTGTCCCGTTTGTCTTCCGGAAACCCCAATCGCTTGTTTGTCACCATTACAGTCATTACCCTGGCGGCTGGCGGCGACAACATTGGCGTCTACATACCCTACTTTTCAACCTTGAATCCAAGTGAAACTGTGGTGATGCTGGTTGTCTTTGCCATCCTGGTCGCCGTCTTGTGTTACCTCAGTTACCGGTTGGCAGCCGTTAAAACGATTTCTGAAACGATAGAAAATTGGGAACGGTGGATTGTGCCGATTGTCTTCATCGGGCTCGGCATCTTGATTATGGCGGAGAATGGGACTTTCCGATTCCTTTGGGGATTGGTGAGTTGAAGTGATTCTTTGCACTCTTTGTTTTATATAGAAGAAAATCACTTACTTGAAAAAACGAATGAGTAAACAGAAGTGAGAAAAAGGAGTGAATGAAAATGGCAAAAGAGATTTGTGATGTGGTCTGTGTAGATGAAGAAAAGGTGGAACGAGTCCAGCAGCAACTGTCTGAACAAAATCCATTGGAAGTGGCGAAGATCTTCAAGGCGTTGTCGGACGATACGCGTATCAAGATCGCCTACGCCTTATCGCTGGAGGACAAACTGTGTGTGTGTGACGTTGCGAATATCATCGGTTCATCTACCGCAACCGCCTCCTACCACCTGCGACTACTGAATAATATGGGGTTGGCGAAATACAGCAAGGAAGGCAAGTTGGTCTACTACTCACTGGATGACGCGCATGTGAAACACTTGGTGCAAGTGGCCTTCATCCATCAGAAGGAGGTTGTTTCCGTTGGTTGAAAAAACGAAGGAAACAGAAGACAAAACGGTCTACCGGGTTGAGGGCTTTTCGTGTGCGAATTGCGCCGGGAAATTCGAGAAGAACGTCAAACAGATTCCCGGTGTCCAGGATGCCAAAGTGAACTTTGGGGCTTCGAAAATTGCGGTCTACGGCGAGGCGACGGTCGAGGAACTGGAAAAAGCCGGCGCTTTCGAGAATTTGAAGGTCGCACCGGAAAAACCGAAACGCCAGGCGGCTCCTGAAGTGACCGTCGAAGACAAAAATGTCTTCCGGGTCGAAGGCTTTACATGCGCGAACTGCGCCGGGAAGTTTGAGAACAACGTCAAGCAGATCCCCGGTGTCCAAGATGCCAAAGTGAACTTCGGGGCTTCAAAAATTTCCGTTTACGGGGCAGCGACCATCGACGAATTGGAGAAAGCCGGTGCGTTTGAAAACTTGAAGGTGGCGCCTGAAATTACAGGACGTCCAGCTATCACGAATACCGGAACCGAAAAAGCGCCAGCTCGAACAGAGAAGAAAGTGCCGTTCTACCAAAAGCACAGCACCTTGCTCTACTCCACCCTCTTGATCGTGTTCGGCTACATTTCCCAGTTCGTCAATGGCGAAGACAACCTGATGACGTCGCTCCTGTTTGTGGCGGCGATTGTCATTGGTGGGTACTCGCTCTTCAAAGTCGGTTTCCAGAATTTAATACGCCTGGATTTCGACATGAAAACCCTCATGACCGTTGCCGTCATCGGGGCGGCTTTTATCGGCGAATGGGCGGAAGCGTCTATCGTGGTCATCCTCTTTGCGATCAGTGAAGCACTGGAACGCTATTCCATGGACCGGGCGAGACAATCCATCCGTTCGTTGATGGACATCGCTCCGAAAGAGGCACTGGTCCGGCGGAATGGCCAAGAACAGTTAATTTCGGTAGACGACATTGTGGTGGGCGACACCATGATTGTCAGACCGGGACAGAAGATTGCGATGGACGGCACGGTGACCAACGGGTATTCGGCGGTCAATCAGGCGGCCATCACCGGGGAATCCGTGCCGGTCGCCAAAACGGTGAACGATGACGTCTTCGCGGGCACGCTGAATGAAGAAGGCTTGCTCGAAGTCAAAGTCACGAAGTTGGTTGAAGACACAACCATTGCGAAAATCATCCACCTGGTTGAGGAAGCACAAGGCGAACGGGCTCCTTCGCAGGCGTTTGTCGATAAATTTGCCAAATATTATACACCGATTATCATGGTCGTTGCTGCGCTTGTAGCCATCGTTCCTCCCATTCTGTTTGATGCCAGCTGGGAAACCTGGGTCTATCAAGGACTGGCTGTGCTCGTAGTAGGCTGTCCGTGTGCATTGGTCATTTCGACGCCGATTTCAATCGTGTCCGCCATCGGGAATGCCGCGAAAAAAGGCGTGCTGATCAAAGGCGGCGTGTACTTGGAGGAAATGGGTGCGCTGAAGGCCATCGCATTTGACAAGACCGGCACCCTGACCAAAGGGGTTCCCGTCGTAACGGATTTTGAAGTCATGAACAAGCAAGTAAACGAAAAAGAGCTGCTTTCCATCGTGACTGCGCTGGAGTACCGCTCGCAGCACCCCCTTGCCTCCGCCATCATGAAAAAAGCGGACGCAGAGAACATTTCATATTCTTCGGTCTTGGTCGAGGACTTCTCTTCCATTACGGGCAAAGGGATTAAAGGAACCGTAGAAGGAATCACGTACTACATCGGCAGCCCGACCCTCTTTACCGAGTTGGGCGCCGCAAGTGCGGATAAGAACTTGGAACAAAATGTCACAGCTCTTCAAAATCAGGGCAAGACGGCCATGATCATCGGAACGGAACAAAACATCCTGGCGGTCATCGCCGTGGCCGATGAAGTCCGGGACTCCAGCAAGGAAGTCATCCAGAAGCTGCACGACATGGGCATCAAGAAGACGATCATGCTGACGGGTGACAACAAAGCGACCGGTCAGGCCATCGGCCGAGAGGTCGGCGTCACCGAAATCCAGGCCGAGCTGATGCCGGAGGACAAATTGAATGTCATCAAACGCTTACGGGCCGAGTACGGCAAGGTGGCGATGATTGGAGACGGCGTGAACGACGCGCCGGCACTCGCCGCTTCTACGGTCGGGATTGCCATGGGCGGAGCCGGAACGGATACCGCTTTGGAAACGGCGGATGTCGCTTTGATGGGCGACGATTTGAGCAAGCTGCCATTCACGGTGAAATTGAGCCGGAAATCCCTGAATATCATCAAAGCGAACATTACGTTCGCCATCGGCATCAAAGTGATTGCACTGCTATTGGTCATTCCGGGTTGGCTGACCCTGTGGATCGCCATCATGTCGGATATGGGCGCTACCCTTCTAGTCGCGTTAAACAGTTTACGGCTGATGCGAGTGAAAGAATAAAAAGCAAAAGGGGTTTCCGATTATCTGGAAACCCCTTTTTTATGATGAATTATAAAATTAAGTGCAACATCTGAACGTGAACGCAAAAAAAAGCCCACAGCGATGGCCTCGTTTAGAATGAAGTTACGACACAAACATTCAGACGGAGGAATCGCTAAGAGCTACACCCATCTTACCACAACGGTGCGCGTGAAAATAGAGACCTATCTGGAGCTCGGGATGTCCATCCGGTCCATCGCGAGACGGATCGGGCGACAGCCCTCGACCGTCTCGCGGGAGATCAGACGGAACCCCGGCTACGAGTCAGGACGTGCGCAGAAACGCTACGAGAAGGCGAAAACCCATTGCGGCGTCAAGACGAAGCTCGACGACACGATGCGCCGGACGATCGTCGAGAAGCTGCGTGCGACCTGGTCACCAGAACAGATCGTCGGCCGCCTCTACGCAGGAAAAATTGCCTTCTCCACCATCTACCGCTGGATCTATGCGGGACGGATCGACGTGCCCGTGACCGTGCTCCGCCAGAAGGGGAAACGTCAAAAGCCGACCGAGACGCGCGGTCGCATCAACGTCGGTCTCCCCATCTCGAAACGACCTCCAGAGGTCAGGGGTCGCCGGACATTCGGGCATTGGGAGCTCGACACCGTCGTCTCCGGACGTGGGAAATCGAAGGCGTGCGTCGCGACGTTCATCGAGCGGAAGAGCCGGTTCTATCTCGCCCTGCCAATCGCGGACCGCACCGCGGCCTCGATGGAGGGGGCGATCCATGCGGTGCACGGTGCCTTCCCGGAAGGCACGTTCGAGACGGCGACGACGGACCGGGGCAAGGAGTTCAGCGGTCACGAGCGCATCCAGGCGTCGCTCGGCGTGCCGATGTATTTCGCCGACCCGTAACTCATCGTGGCAACGGGGGAGCAACGAGAACGCCAACGGGCTCCTCCGCGAGTTCTTCCCGAAAGGAACGGACTTCGCGCAGGTCGGTGACGGTGAACTCGCGGATGCGCTGGCCAAGATCAACGGGCGACCGAGAAAGTGCCTGGACTGGAAAACCGCACACGAGGCCTTCACCGAGGAAGTGTTGCGCTTAATTTGACAAACCGTCTTATAAAAAAGAAATGTGTTTAATTTTTATCATAAAATCCGTTTGTGAAAAAACTATGCATTTTTTGATTAAATCTCTTGTCAATTTTTGAAATGAATTTGATATACTTTTTTGTAATATAGTGATGCTATACTCCTTTTAACAAATCGTTCGTCACTGTATCTTTATCTTTAAAGGAGTACAACTAATGAAAAACAAGGTAATACTTATCGCTTCTAGTGTCTTACTCACAACAACTTTTTCGATGCATAGTCCAAAAGTCGAAGCAAGTAGTGCATATAACGTAAAAGTGAAGACAGACGATCTTCGTGTTCGGACTGGTCCTTCTCTCAATCACAAAATTGTCGGCATCACTAACACTGGGCAGACCTTTTCTTATTTAGGAAAAAAAGGAGCTTGGACAAAAGTCCTTTACAAAGGAAACACACGGTATATCTATAGTTCTTACCTAAAAAAATATAAGAGCCACGTTGCCAAAAAAACATCATATAATAACTCTCTTTTTGCTTCTCCTACAGAAGGTCGGCTGACCCAAGGATACGGAAACTCTAATGGTGCTTACGGTTATACATTCCATAATGGCGTTGATCTAGCTGCAGCAAAAGGCACACCCGTCTACGCTTCTGCCAGTGGAAAAGTCATTACATCTAAAAACAGCGGTGCATACGGTAAACACGTTATGATTTCACATAGTCTACAGAATCAAAAATACGTAACCGTTTATGCTCATATGAACAGCCTTTCGGTAAAAAATGGTCAGACAGTCTCTAAAGGTATGAAGATTGGAACAGTTGGGAATACAGGAAACTCGTTCGGAAATCATTTGCACTTTGAGATTCATAAAAACAGTTATAAATACAGCAGTTATTCTGCAGCGAATAGTGTCAACCCAATGAACTATTTGTAACCTAAAAAAAAAGAAAAGATTAGACTGACCTAGCTGTATGAGACACTAATAAAAATACCTTGATTAGGCTACCGCCACACCATATTTTATCGGTGTGAGGTAGCCTAATTTTTCTTGGATACGTTCTTCGTTGTAGTAAGTTAAGTAATTATTCACCCGC
>NZ_JACSLP010000014.1:0-37297 GCF_018618175.1 Exiguobacterium sp. s50 | reverse complement strand
ACTACTCTATCGGAGTTCTGTTCTGATTTTTCGGCAATAGTGTAAAATCGTATCGAGCAAAAACTGTCAATTTTATTTTAGCGTTCACATCAAGTCAGTCAATAGCCATTCATCGAGGATGAGTAGGTCGACTTTTGTATACTTTTTGAGGAGTCGTCGGTAGCTCCCGTCGGCTGCGAGCTTCGCCAGTGTCAGTTCGTCCAACAATTCAGGCAGACGGATGTATCTCACCTTGAACGATTGGCGGCAGGCCGAGACCCCGAAGGCGGTCGCGAGATAGGTCTTCCCGGACCCTGTCGGTCCCTTCAGAATCAAATTGTGGCCGTCCAAGATGTAAGTTCCGCTTGCCAACTTGAGGATCTGCTCTTTGTTCAATCGACGGTCGGCATGGTACTCGATGTCTTCGATGCAAGCATTCGAGTTGATGAACGAGGCAGCCTGGATCAGCCGGTGCAGCTTGCCGTTCTTTCGTCTGGAATGCTCAAAATCGACGAGTAGTGCCAGTCGTTCATCAAAGTCCATGCGTTGAAAATCGCGATTGGATGACTGTTCCTCATAGGCTTCTGCCATCCCGTTCATCTTCATCTCGATCAGTTTGGCAATCGTCTGTTCATTCATCTTTATCAGCTCCCCCATAGTATGCCGCACCACGCATGAAGCCATAGTGATTGTTGGCAGTTTCCGTCTTGCGTTTCAACTCCTGCTCGGCGTCGCTCTTCTTGTTGTTCGACAGGATGCTCTGGATGCCCTTGACCGTCGGTCTGTTGGTCATGGAGACGACCATCTTACAGGCGCGCTCGATCTCATACTTGGAATAACGTCGCTCCAGCTTCTTCAGCGTGAAGATGGATTGGAGTGCCAATCGCTCGGTCTGAGCAGTGCCAAGAAGGAAATCGATCACTTTCAAGGTGTTCGGACCGATCTCGTCTGCCCAGTCTTTTGCGTTCCCCGGGGTCTGGTCGATGTAGAGCTTATGGTTGTCGGGCATGTGATCGCGGTTGGTCGATAATTGTCCGAAGCGTCCAATCAGCCGTTTGTGGGAGGCGATCCGCATCTCGTTGAAATACACCTTGACCAATTGCTCAGTCAGTCGCACCGCGACCTGACAGTTGATATATTCATAGGGCACCGAATAAAACATGCTCTCGACGGATATGTGGTAGTCCGGGCGGACCTTCGCGTCCCGCCAACTCGATTGTTTGTACGAATGCTTCGGCAGTGGTGCTAACGCGAACTTTTCCTCTTCCTCGAATGCGGAGAGACGGCTACCGGGCTTCCGGGTGAACGGACGACGGTTGAACTCTTCCAGCTTTTCATGAACCTCACGGTTCAGCTCCTCTAGGCTGAAACAGTGGGAGTTCCTCAAGGCGGCGATGATCCAAGTGGAGATGACACCGACGGAACCCTCGACACTCGGTTTGTCCTTGGGTGCGCTCACACGCGCGGGCATGACGACCGTCCCATAATGTTCAGCCAACTCTCGGTATGTCGGGTTGAGGATGAGTTCACGTGACGTGTTTCTCGTGACACCGGTCTTCAGATTGTCAGGGATGAGAATCTGGGTACTCCCACCGAAATAGCTGTAGGCATGGTTATGGCACGTGATCCATGCCGACAAGTCCATCGAGAGGCTCGCCTCGGCATAAGACAATTGGCTACAGGGCAATGTCGCTACGAATATGTATACTTTTACTTTTTCTCCTGTGTCCCGGTCGATGATGAACGTGGTTGAACCGGCCCAGTCGACTTCCATCACCTCTCCTGGCTTTCGACGAATCCGGAGTGTGGCCTTGTGCTTATTCGCATAGGCGCTATAATGTCGCACGAAACTCCGATAGGAGTAAGGGATTCGTTTGTTCGTCCGGCACTCAAGCTCGTACTCATGATGTAGGAGAGACAAGGTGACGTTCGGCTTTGCCAATTCCCTGTGTACATAGTCAAAGTCGATCGGGTGTCTACCGGACGACTCAAGCGTTCTCTCAGGGAACAAGAACTCTTCAATCCACTTATCGGTCATGTCATCATCGAACGGCCCCATCAAGCCTTTTTCTGTCGCCCGGTCGATCACCTCCGTCACTTTTTGACGCGAGTTGCCGGTGCTAGCTGCGATGCTTCTCAGGCTGAGTCCTTGCTCTTTAAGTTTTAGGATGGCCGAATAGCGAAGCATAAAAAAACCTCCCATGTACCGATGTCACACCATTGGGTGTGCACCTTAATAATAGGGAGGCGATATGAAGGATGGTCGGGACTTTGGCATCACCCGGTAAATTGTTTGTCACTCTTTGGTAAATAAGATTGCAAGACTGGTACATTTCAATGGCCGTAATCATAGATTCTTTATTTTCAATTAATATTTCTTATGTTAAATCTGTCGGGTTAAAATTGGTTCGTCCCCGAAGTAATCAATTTATATCATTACTAGATTTTTAAGCAATATCTGATGATAGGGAAGCATTCCTTGAATGTGTATTCTTTTACTAATTAAATGAGGAAAAAAAGGCGAACAGTCTGACTTTTATCAGAATTTCGCCTTTCCGTAGAAATTGAAACAAATGTTATCTATGCTTACCTTTGTCCTTATTAGTCTCTCTATTTCTATTGTTCAGGACTTCAATCGTCTCTTGCTTTTGTTCTTTGGAAATATGAAGATATAACTCTGTCGTTTCAGTCGAAGCATGTCCAAGTAAGCGACTGATTTTGGTGATATTGACACAGGCATTATACAGCTCTGTCGCAAAGCTGTGCCGTAAGACGTGACTTGTGATGCCAAAGCCGAGCTGTTCGTTCGAGACTTTTTGCAGATACTCGTTCACGTAGTTCGCACGAACTTTCGTGCCGCGCGGCATGATGAACAAGTAGGTAGACTCCGTATCGGTCTTCGGCCGCTCCCATTGAATGTAACGCAGTAGTGCGTCACGTAGACGGTCACTCATCGGTACCTCGCGCATCTTATCGCCTTTGCCGTGTCGAATAACCAATTCATTCGTCTCGAACGCGACATCTTCAATCTTTAAATCTAATACCTCACTTATGCGAAGCCCGGCATCACACCCAATCATATAAATGTTATACAGGGTCGCGTTGTCGGCATGATACAAGATTTGATGCAGCTGTTCGCGGCTGAGGATAATCGATTGTCGTCTCGCCTCGGCGCCGGATACGTTGACGAGTGCGAACGGGTTCTTGGTGATCCAGCCTTTGTGAACCGAGTAGGCCATGAACGTCTTGAGCACACTTACATACTTCTTGATTGTGTTGAACGCTCGCTCACAGTCCACCAATTCATCTCGATACGCATAGGCGTGGGCGGTTTCGTCCACGTCTTTTAAGAAAGTCACGTTCGACTCGTCCATCATGTGCTCGAATCGGCGCAAGGTGTTCCGGTACGTTTTCACAGTGTCTTGTGATTTACGTTGTCTGAATTCCACGTCCTCTAAATAAATGGAGATGGCCTGTTTGATTGTTATGTGTTCCATGTTGTTCACTCCTTCGAATAGATGTCTTCTCTCAGTTCACGTTGAACGTCAGCCTTGTAAGCTCGCAATCGACTTGCGGAATAGGCCAGCGTCTGTTCGGTTCCATCAATCAGGTGACAGAGAAGTTCGAAGTGGCGGGGTGACAGTTTCAGTCGTTTTTCGTCGAGCCAGTCGAAGAGATGTCGCTCGGACGTCATGCATTGTTCGGGCAACTGTTCGGCCGCGATTTCATGTTTCAAGTGTCTGGCGTTCTTTTGCTGGTGATTCAAGATGGCCCCGCGGACTCGCTGGAAGCAGTATGTCTTTGATAACGTACAACCTCGATTCAACGCTTCCCACAAGGCGATACGTGCGATTTGGGCACAGTCTTCTTGCTCGTTCGGGTGGATGTTCAAGTGTCGGACGACGTAATGGATCATCGGCTCCCACTCATGGATTTGTTCGTCAATTGTTTTCATCGTCGATTCTCTTCCGAGCGCTCTGTGTAGTTCCTAGGTTAGACCGAGTATAAACGCTATTCCCCCCGTCTAACCATTGGCCTTATCACACATAAGCCCGTGGATATCTCCGATAACATAGGGCGTAAGGTGACAGAGGCGTGAGACAACGATGGAACAACGACTGAAAAGGGGGGAATAGCGTTTCCTTCCTTATGAGGGCAGGCATATAGCGTGATAGGGTCCGTGTAGTATTAACCGGAGAAGTTTGTGGAATGATCAGCCGGGCAAGGTTGATCATTCCATTCTTTTTGGACAACGCTAAAGGATTAATTAATCAGATTTTTTCAGCCAACCCATGACCGCTTTCCCCGACATGCTATACTAAGAAAAAAGCAAAGAAATGGGTGGAACAGTTATGGGGAAGACGACACCAAGGAACTCGAAATGGATGCGGACGTATAACCGCTCGCTCATCCTCCGGCTCATCCGGCTCCATCAGCCGGTGTCCCGGGTCGAGCTCGCCAAGGCGACGAGTTTGACGAAACCGACGATCTCGAACATCGTCAACGAACTGAAAGAAGAAGGGCTAATCAATGAGCGCGAGCTCGGCGTCTCGAGCGGGGGAAGACGACCGATCATGCTTGAACTCGCGGCGAGCGATCGTTTCGTCATCGGCATCGACGCGACGCAGCGCCGACTGCACGGCGTCGTCACGAACATCCATGGGGAGATGTTAGGCGAGGCGTGGCACGACGAGCGGTTCGATACGAACGAGGAGTTCATCGAGGCAATCGTGACGCTATACATAGAACTAGCTGGCAAGGCCGAAGGCGACGTCATCGGGCTCGGCGTGTCCGTTCACGGGATGGTCGAGGCAGGGAATGGGATCGTCCTGTTCGCGCCGCGGTTCCACTTACATGACATCCCGCTCAAGCAAGAACTCGAGCAACGTTTGAAACAGAACGTGTTCGTCGAGAACGACGTGCGGACGCTCGCTTTAGGCGAGCTCTATTTCGGCGAGGCGATCGGCATCGACGAGTTCTTCTACGTCTACGCCGGCTACGGCATCGGGGGCGCCTACGTCCACGGCGGCGAACTAATCGACGGGAAACACCATATCGCCGGTGAGATTGGGCATATGCGGATCATGCTCGACGGGCCGATTTGTTCGTGCGGCAACCGCGGCTGTTTAGAAGCCGTCGCTGGGGAACGGGCCATCTTGAACGAGGCCCGGCAGTTGAACCATGAGCTCAACTTAAATAACCTGCGTGACGCGGTCGGGACAAACGCCGACATCCAGCAGTTATATGAGCGGGCCGGGGAATATATCGGCATCGCGACGCTCAACATGATTCACTTGCTCAACCCGAACCGGATTCTGCTCGGGGGGCCGCTCTTCAACTACGCGCCGAACGTCGTCGCCAACATCCAAGAGCGGGTCGCCCAGACGGCGCTGACGATGGATGCCCGCCAGACCGACATCCGCGTGGTCCCGTGGAATGCGAACCACGGTGCGCTCGGTGCGGCCGCCTTGATTACGAACCAACTGTTCGGTGAAATCCAATGATTCAATCGCTCTCACCCCGAGGGCGATTTTTTTGTGTCGAAAAATTAATCACATGAAACCGTTTACAATTTTAAAACGGATATGCTATAGTCTGTTTGTAGTTAGAAAATAAATTTAATTTACTAAGTAAGGGGTGACACTCTCAAACGGGAAAGTGGAGGGGTAGACATGGACATAGAGACACCATTGCTGAAAGACAAGTTTCACGATATATTCGGTCGCTACGGGGCGACACGGCTGTTCACACGGGACGGTTCTTCCTTCAATGAATTGGAAGCGTTCTCAAAGACGGACGGTGTCGTCGTCACCCGCTCACGGCGGGACGGCATCTTCCGGCTCTACGACGAGGAGGCCCGCGACATCCGGCTGTTCCGCGTCTCGGACTTGAACGAGGCCCGCACGAACGACTTCGACGGACTGTTCGAGATGCTTCTATGGCGGTTGAAGCAACAGGACGCATTGCCGTTCGGGGCCGACCTTTACGTCGTGGGATCGTACATAGACGACCATTGGCAGTTTGATTTGGAACTGATCGCGTACACACTCACCCGGCTCGGGGATCAACCGATGCCAGACCACTTGATTCGGGAGCTTTGCCTCAAGCTGGTCGCATAACACTCAAAGGAGAATGAACATGAAGAAAACGACAATCGCACTCGCATCATCGGTACTCGTCTTGTCATCACTGCTCGCCGCTTGCGGCGGGAAGGAAGAGGCGGCCGCGACGACGGAAGACGGCAAGCCAGTCATCAACTGGTGGGGCTGGGCGCCACAACCAGAAGTCGGGGAAGCCATGGCCAAGGCGTTCAACGAGTCGCAAGACGACTACGTTGTCAAGTTCAAACGTCTCGAGGACTATGAACAGCAGCTCCAAGTCGCCATGCTCGGCGGCGACGGACCGGATGTCATCGGCCTCAAGGAACCGATGATCCCACAATACAAGGACCGCCTCGTCCCGGCAAAAGACTACATGGACAAAGCGGCCGGCGCAGGCTGGAAAGAGAAGTTGATCGAGCTCGGCGTCGAACAGACGACGGTCGATGGCGAACAGATGGCGGTACCGGTCGGATTCACAGGCCAGGCCTATCTCATGTACAACAAGACGATGCTCGACAAATACGGCGTGACGCCGCCGAAGACGTATGACGAGACGATCGCGGCGATTGACAAGATCAACGCCTCGGGCGACAAGGTCATCCCGATGCAGCTCGGCGCGAAAGACGCCTGGGTCGGCACGGACGTCTTCAACGTCTTGAGCCACCAAGTCGCACCAGGGTACATCCAAAAAGTACTTGAGGGTGAAGCGAAGTGGACGGACAAAGAGATGGTCGAGACGGCTGAACTTTGGCAACAACTGTTCGAAGACAAAGTGTTCCAAGAAGGCGCTTTAGGTCTTGCGACATACATGGACGGCATGAACAACTTCTTCGACAAGAAAGCGGCGATGTGGGTCATCGGCTCATGGGAAGCCCACTCGATGACGACGGTCGAGAAGCGTGACAAGTGGAACAACTTCGAAGACGAGATCGGTTTCGTCCCGCTCCCGAACCTCGCGGGCGGCACAGAACAACCGGTCATCGCCTCGATCGACATGGCGCTCGGCGTCAACAAAGAGTCGAAACAACAAGACGGCGCGGCCGCCTTCATCGCCTACATGACGCAAGGCGAAGGCCAAGCGCTCTACATGGAGAAGTTCGAGATGGCACCAGCCGTCAAGGACATCGAAGTGGCGTACGAGGACAAGTTCACGTCTGACGTGGAACGCGAGTCGTACAAGATCTTGAACGAGACGGTGAAGAACGCCGTCGCGGGCCGCGGCATCCGTGACCCGAAAGTATACGACACGCTCGGCAAAGAGCTTCAAAATATCGCCGGCGGTCAAGACGCGAAAGAAGCGCTCGCGCGCATTCAAGCGATCGCCGATCAAGGTAAATAATCGAACGAGCGCCAGTGGCCAGACTGACTGGCGCTCGATTTTTTGATAGGAAAGTGAGGGAACCTTATGCAACACGCAACCGAGTTACCGGAAGAACAGCCGAAGCTGTCGGCGGTCCCGCCGCAACGGCCGGATTCGATGAAAAAGAAAGCGCAGCTGAAAAAGAACTTGATCGGCTGGGCGTTCGTCGCCCCGACCGTCCTGTTCGTCATCGCCTTCATCTATTACGGCATCTTCTATAACGCCTATCACTCGCTGTTCTCGTGGGACGGCATCTCGTTCGAGAAGACGTACATCGGCCTCGAGAACTTCGGCCGCATGTTCAGCGACCCGGAATTTTATAACGCGCTCAAGAACACGGGCATCTTCACCGTCTTGACCGTGACGATTCAAGCCGGGCTCGGGCTCGTCTTGGCGTACCTGCTCCACACGAAAGGCGTCGGCCGCACGTTCTTCAAGTCGGTGTTCTTCTTCCCGGTCGTGTTGAGCCCGGTCGTATTGGGCGCCGCGTTCTCGCAAATCTTTGACTTCCAGTTCGGCTATATCAACGAATTCCTCCGCATGGTCGGTCTCGGTGCGTTCGAACAGAACTGGCTCGGCGACCAGGATGTCGCCTTGTACGCCATCATCTTGATCAACATCTTCCAATGGACGGGTTCGTCGATGATCATGTACTACATGGCGATGCTCGCCATCGAGCGTGAAGTGTTCGAAGCGGCAAATATCGACGGCGCCGGCTTCTGGCGCACGCTCTGGAGCGTCGTGTTCCCAAACTTGAAAGGGACGACGTTCACGCTGACGATCCTCGGGGTCATCGGCGGACTGAAGACGTTCGATATCGTCTGGATCTCGACGCAAGGCGGACCGGGTAACTCGACCGAGGTCATTTCGACGTACCTATTCCGCAAATCGATGTTGCACCAAGAGGTCGGTTACGCCAGTGCCGTCGCCATCATCTTGCTCATCATCGCGCTCAGCATCACGTACTTCCAGACACGCGTACAGAAGAAAATGGACTGAGGAGGGATACCCATGGAAATCCAAACGAAAAAAGGAAGATGGCTCACCAATCTCGGCTTGTCGCTCATGGCGGTCATTTGGTTGTTCCCGATCTTCGTCATGTTCAAAGAGAGTTTACGGGTCAACGGCTTCAGTAACTATATCGCGACGTTACAGAACCCGAACTTCCCTCAGTTTGTCTTCAACAGTTTCATCGTCGCGTTCTTTATGATCATCATCTCGATCTCGTTTCTCGCCTTCGCGGCGTTCGGCTTCTCGAAGCTCGAGTTCGCAGGGAAACGGTTGCTCTTCAACCTCGTCTTGGCCGGGCTCATGTTGCCCGTCGCGTCGCTCATCGTCCCGCTCTTCTTCACGCTGCGCAACCTTGACGGCTTGAACAGTTACTGGGGATTGATCGGTGCCGAGGTGGCGTTCTTCCTCCCGTTCGGGCTGATGCTCATCAAGAGCTAATTCGACGAGCTGCCGAACGAGCTGATGGAAGCGGCCCATATCGACGGGGCGACGACGTTCCAAATCTTCTATAAGATCATGATGCCGCTCGCCAAGCCGGCACTCGCCACGGCGACGATTTATGCGTTCCTCAACTCGTGGAACGAGTATTTGATGGTCCTCACGTTCATGACGGACCCGGCCTATCAGACGGTGACGATGGCCCCGACGTTCTTCACGGAAGCGCTCGGTGGTGATCCAGGTAAACTATACGCCTCGCTCGTGTTGATCAGCTTGCCGACGATGGTGTTCTATATCTTCTTCCAACGCTTCTTACAGAAAGGCATGACTTCGGGAGCGGTCAAATAATCGATTGAGGTGAATCAAATGTATGTAGGTGTAGATTATTACCCAGAACAGACGGACCGCGCCCTATGGGACGAGGACGTCCGCTTGATGAAAGAGCTTGGTGTCAACGTGATCCGCATGGCGGAGTTCGCGTGGACGATGATGGAGCCGGCCGACGGCGAGTTCGACTTCTCGTTTTGGGACGAGGTTGTCGACACGTTCGACAAGGACTTCGACGTCATCCTCGGCACGCCGACGGCGACGCCACCGGCCTGGTTGATCGAGAAGTATCCGGACATCTTGCCGGTGACGGCGGACGGGGTCCGCATCAGTTTCGGCGCCCGCCGCCACTACACGGTCAATAGCCCGGTATACCGTGAGTATTGCGAACGCATCACGCGCAAGATGGCGGAGCGCTACGGGAAACATCCGGCCGTCATCGGCTGGCAGACCGACAACGAGTACGGCCACGAGAAATCGGACCGCTCATACGGCGACGTCGACCAAGTCGCGTTCCAAGACTGGCTACAAGACCGCTATGAGACGCTCGACGCGTTGAACGCGGCCTGGGGGACCGTCTTCTGGAGCCATACATACTCGGCATGGAGTCAGATTCCGGTCCCTCGTACCGTGTTCCAAGAGCACAACCCGTCGCTCCTCGTCGACTTCGACCGCTTCTGCTCGGACGCGTACCGTTCGTTCAACAAGCTCCAAGTCGACACGCTCCGTCCGCTCATCCATGACGACGCATTCATCACACATAACCTCGTCTATAGCGACATGGCGATCAACCAGCAACAGATGGCCCAAGACCTCGATTACGTCTCGTTCGACAACTACCCGGTCTGGGGCGGGTTGCCGGAGCCGAACCGGTTCGAGAAGACGGCGCACGACCACGACCTATGCCGGTCGTCAAAACAAGGCAAAGGCTTCTGGGTGATGGAGCAGCTCAGTGGCGCGCAAGGCTGGAGCCGGATTGGCTACTTGCCGCGACCGGGCCACATCCGTCTGTGGACGCATCAAGCCGTCGCGCGCGGCGCCGAAGCCATCGTTTATTTCCGCTTCCGGGCCGCCCATTTCGGGACCGAGGAGTTCTGCCACGGCATCATCGATCACGACGGCAAGCCGAAACGAAAATTTGATGAAGTGCAAGGCGTCATGAAAGAACTGACGACGCACGGCGATCTAATCAACGCGGCCGAATATAAGGCCGATGTCGCCGTCTACTTCGACCAAGAGAACCTGTGGGCGTGGACGCACCAGCCGCACTCGGACGCGTTCAACTTCAAGCAAGAGTTCGTCCGCTTCTACGGGGCTACGGTGCGCCAAGGCGTCAACACGGACATCGTCTTCCCAGGCGACGCGCTCGACCGCTACAAACTCGTCGTCGTGCCGCTCTATTTCCTCGGAAATGACACGTTCGATGCGTCACTCATCGACTACATCGAGAACGGTGGCCACGTCATCTTCACATACCGGACGGGCGTCAAAGACCCAATCAACCGCTGTCATTTCGATACACTCCCGGGCAAGTTCGCCAAATATGCCGGCATCGAGATTGACGAGTACGAGAGCTTGCAGGCAGTGCAGTCGAACCAAGTTAAACTCGGTGACTATGTGTCCGAGGCGAACATCTGGTGCGATTTGATCACGCCGAAAGGAGCTGAGGTGCTCGCGACGTATGAGCAGGCGTTCTACAAAGGGACGGCCGCCGTCACACGCCACACGTATAAAGGTGACGTGACGTACATCGGCTCATCGGTCGACGATGCGATGCTCGATACGATTTACAACGAGGCGCTCACGCGCGCCGGCATCGATGCGAACCGTCTCCCGGACGATGTCGAGAAAGTCGACCGCCACGGTGACGGTTACGTCATTCGCTTCTACATGAACCATTCGACAGACGTGACGTCGACGGTCGACGTGTCAGGCGACTGGCAGACGCTCGACGGGGAAGCAGTATCAGGAAAGCTCGAGCTCAACCCGCTCGACGTCGTCATCTTGAAGCAGGAGGTGGGGGCATGATCTACCGCTTCGACAACCGTTTTGTGATTGAAGGGAAAAATCTCGCCTACGTGTTCGACGTTGATGCCCGCGGACGACTCGTCCATCAATATCTCGGGGGCCGGCTTCATGAAGCCGATTACGCCGAACTGCCGGACGCACGCATTTTGCATTCGTCATTCGAGACACCAGAAGGCGTCGCCGCGTACGAGTTCGCCTCGTTCGGTGACCTCGTCTATACGGAACCGACGTTAAAAAGCCATACGGCGAGTGAGCGGCTGCACGCCTTCACGTTCCATGATGCGCGCATCGATGGCGACACGCTCGAGATTGACTTGTTCGATTCGATTCAACAGTTGACCGTCACGCTCCACTTCACGGTATATGCGGCGTACGACATGATCGAACGCAAGATGACGCTCAAAGCTGGCGAGACGGTGACGCTCGAGAGCGCACAGTCGTTCAGCCTCGGCTTGACGGAACGTAAGCTTCGCCTCAGTCATTTCAGTGGGGCATGGACGAGTGAGTTCCAACTCCAGCAAGGCGACTTGCTACCAGGTAAGAAGACGATCGAGAGCCGCCGCGGCTTGACGAGCCACCAAAGCAATCCGTGGTTCGCGCTGGATCAGTCGGCGACGGAAACGAACGGCGAGGTCATTTACGGCTTCCTCGGTCACTCCGGCAACTGGGCGATCCACTTCGAACGCGACCAGTTCGGCTTCACACAAGTGACGGCCGGGCTCAACCCGTTCGACTTCGCGAAGATACTCGAAGCGGGCGAGTCGTTCACGACACCGACCGGCTATATCGGCTATACGCAACAGGGCTTCGGCGGCATGAGCCGGAACGCGCACGATTTTGAGCGCGATGTCATCATGCCGGAACGGACGCGCGAGACGCTCCGGCCTGTCTTGTATAACTCATGGGAGGCGACGTATTTCGACGTCAGCGAGGACGGGCAGAAACGGCTCGTCGATGAGGCGGCCAATATCGGCTGCGAACTGTTCGTCGTCGACGACGGCTGGTTCGGTGAACGGAATTCGGACGCGGCCGGTCTCGGTGACTGGCACGTCAACACGACGAAGTTCCCGAACGGGCTCGAGCCGCTCATCCGCTACGTCGAAGACAAAGGCCTCCAGTTCGGCCTCTGGGTCGAACCGGAGATGGTCAACCCGGATTCGGATTTGTACCGGGCGCATCCCGATTGGATTTACCAGACGGACGGACGCCCATCGACGACGTCGCGCAACCAGTTCGTGTTGAACTTGGCGCTCCCGGAAGTCGAGGCGCACGTGACCGGTCTATTGGACGAACTGCTGTCGAAGCATGCGATCCGCTATATCAAATGGGACATGAACCGGGCCTTCTCAGAGCCGGACAACCCGCAATTACGTGACGCGAAAGAGCTGTGGCTCCGCCACACGGAAGCCGTCTATCGCATTCTCGACACGCTCCGGGCGAAACACCCGGACGTGGCCTTCGAGTCATGTGCCGGCGGTGGGGGACGGATCGACCTCGGCGTGCTGACGCGTGTGGAACAAGTCTGGACGAGCGACAATACCGATGCGCTCGACCGGCTCGAAATTCAGGAAGGCTTCTCGTACGCCTATAACGCCAAGATGATGAGCTGCTGGGTGACGGACGCACCGAACTGGTTGAACGGCCGCTCGCTCCCGCTCAGCTATCGCTTCGTCAGCGCCATGCAAGGCACGCTCGGCATCGGCGGCAACCTGCTCGAATGGAGCAAAGACAATCTTGCTGAGTCAGCGCAATGGATTGAGAGATACAAGTCGATCCGCCCGCTCGTCCAGCACGGCACGAGCTATCGCCTCGCCTCGCTCAAGACGGACGGGGTACATGCGATGGGTTATACGAACGGGGAGGATTATGTCGTCCTCGTCAACGCCGACCGTCGTCATTACGGTAAGAACCGATTGCGCGTCAAACTCGCCGGGCTCGACCCGGAGCGCGTCTACGTCTATGACGACCGACGCGTGAGCGGACGCTATTTGATGGAACAAGGCCTCACACTCACACAACAACAGGACTATGACGCGTATTGCCTGGTCATCCGACCGGCATGAGCAAAGAAAGGGATAAAGTCGTATGCTTTCAATTGATTCAGCACACCTGAACGAACAGTTCGAGACCGTGTTCTCGGCAAGCCCCGAGCGAATTTTCTTCGCACCGGGCCGCATCAACTTGATCGGCGAACATACCGATTACAACGGAGGCCACGTCTTCCCATGTGCCATCACGTTCGGCACGTACGGGCTCGTCCGGAAGCGTGAGGATGAGCTGATTCGCGTCTACTCGCTCAACTTCGAGGACGTCGGCATCATCTCGTTCCCGCTGACGGACGGAACGTATGACGCGCAGCATGACTGGGCGAACTACGTCAAAGGCGTCGTCGCGCTCCTGCGCGCGGACGGACACGCGGTCGGAGGATTCGATTTCCTCCTCGCCGGCAATATCCCGAACGGCGCCGGCTTGTCGTCATCGGCCTCGCTCGAACTCGTGACGGCGCTCATGATCAATGAGGTGTACGGACTCGGTCTCGAACGGATTGACCTCGTCCATCTCGGACAGCGTGTCGAGAACGACTTCATCGGCGTCAACAGTGGCATCATGGATCAGTTCGCGATTGGCATGGGAAAAGCGGACCACGCCATCCTGCTCGACTGCGACACGCTCCATCACGACTACGCACCGATCAAACTCGACGGCTATGACATTTTGATCATGAACACGAACAAGCGTCGTGAACTGGCCGACTCGAAATATAACGAGCGCCGCACCGAGTGCGATACGGCACTCGGCCTCCTGCAACAACACTTCGACGTCGCCTCGCTCGGACAGCTGTCGGTCGAGACGTTCGAGACGGTGGCGGACGAGCTCCCGAAGACGCTCCGGAAGCGGGCACGTCATGCCATCTCAGAGAACGAACGGACGAAGCTCGCCTTCACCGCGCTAGAGGATGGACGGCTCGACGCGTTCGGTCAACTGATGAACGACTCGCACGCGTCACTAAAATCTGACTACGAAGTGACAGGCCGCGAGCTCGACACGCTCGTCGCCGCGACGCAAAGTTGCGACGGCGTCATCGGCAGCCGGATGACAGGCGCCGGCTTCGGCGGCTGTGCTATCGCTATCGTCGACAAGACGGCGACGGAAGCGGTCATCGAGACCGTATCGACCGTATATGAAACAGAGATCGGCTACGCGCCGACATTTTATATCGCGTCCGTCGGGGACGGCGCGCGTGAACTCGTAGAGGAGGAAGTGAAATGAGTGTACTCGTCGTCGGAGGGGCCGGTTATATCGGCTCCCATGCAGTCCGCGCCTTGCTTGCGCGCGGGGAAGACGTCATCGTGATCGACAACCTTCAGACCGGCCATATCGAGTCGGTGCCGAAACAAGTCCGTTTCTATGAAGGGGATATCCGCGACCGTGCCTTCATGGACCAGACGTTCGCGAACGAGTCGATCACTGAGGTGCTCCATTTCGCCGCCAACTCGCTCGTCGGCGAGTCGATGGAGGAGCCGTTGACCTATTACGACAACAACGTCTTCGGGACACAAGTGTTGCTCGAGACGATGCGCAAACACGGCGTGACACGGATCGTCTTCTCCTCGACGGCCGCGACATATGGCGACCAGGACGAGATGCCGATCCGCGAGACGGCCGCGACGAACCCGACGAACACGTACGGGGCGACGAAGCTCGCGATGGAGACGATGATGAAATGGTGCGACCGCGCCTTCGGTATCCGTTTCGTCGCGCTCCGTTACTTCAACGTCGCCGGTGCCGACTCGACCGGTGAAATCGGTGAGGACCATATGCCGGAGACACATCTGATCCCGCTCGTGCTTGAAGTGGCGAACGGGAAGCGTGACGCGATCACCGTGTTCGGCGACGATTATGAGACGCCGGACGGGACGTGTATCCGCGATTACATCCATGTGCAAGACCTCGTCGACGCTCACGTGCGCGCTCTCGATTATTTGAAACAGGGCGGTGCGAGCGACGTGTTCAATCTCGGAACGGAGACGGGTCTATCAGTGCTCGAGGTCATCGAGGCGGCCCGTCGCGTGACGAATCATGCCATCCCGGTGCAGATGGGCGTCCGTCGTGCCGGTGACCCGGCGATGCTGATCGCGTCACCGGACAAGGCGAAACAAGTACTTGGCTGGGTACCGGAATGGTCGACGGTCGATGTCATCCTCGCCGACGCCTGGAACTGGCACAAGCATCATCCGGAAGGCTATAAACATGTCGAAGGGGTGAGACGATGATCGAATCAACGATTGAAGCGCTCGTCGAGGCGGCGATTCGGGAGGAATTGATCACGGAACAGGACCGCATCTATGCGCGGAACCGTGTCCTCGCCCGAATCAATCAGCTCGACTTCACGAAACCGACGTTCGTCCCGCACGACTCGATTCCGAACTTGCTCGAGACGTTGACGGAGCATGCGGTCGAACGCGGGCTCGTCGACGACTTGCTGGAAGAGAAGGACCAGTTCATGGCCGAGGTCATGGACGTGTTCGTCTCGAAACCATCTGAGGTGACGCGCACGTTCAACGCGCTTCGAGCTGCCGATGTTGAAGCGGCGACGGATTTCTTCTATAAGATGAGTCAGGCGTCGAACTATATCCAGACGAAACGGATTGCCAACAACATCACGTACAAGGCACCGACCCGCTACGGCACGCTCGATATCACGATCAACCTGTCGAAGCCGGAGAAGGACCCGCGCGAGATTGCACGGGCTCGCCTGCAACCGACGCCGGAGACGAACTATCCGAAAGGGTTGCTCGCGATTGAGAACGAAGGCTACGGCGGTCACTTGAAACATCCGGCCCGGGCCAATCACCGCATCATCCCGCTCACACTCGGCGGACAGGCGTGGTCGTTCCAATATTCGCCGTACTTGTACTACAACGAACACTCGATTTTGTTGTCGAACGACGTGCGGGACATGGTCATCGACCGGGGCGCGTTCGAGCGTCTGCTCGATTTCGTGTCGCAGTTCCCGCATTACTTCGCCGGGTCGAACGCGGACTTGCCGATCGTCGGTGGATCGATTTTGACGCACGACCATTATCAGGCCGGCCGCTACCGGTTTGCGATGGACGATGCCAAGGTCGTCTCGACGTATCGCTCGGACCGTTACGATCAAGTCGAAATCGAGACGCTCTATTGGCCACTCTCGGTCGTCCGGCTCCGCTCACGTCAGAAGGAGCAGCTCGTCATGTTGGCGAATCAACTGCTCGGTCACTGGCGCGAGTATGCCGAAGGTGACATCGTCCCGTATTCGGGTGAGACCTTTCACAACACGGTGACACCGATCGCGCGCCGCCGCGACGGACGCTATGAATTAGACCTCGTCCTTCGCAATAACCGGACGAGCGACGAGCATCCGGACGGCATCTTCCATCCGCACGCCGACGTCCACCACATCAAGCGCGAGAATATCGGCTTGATCGAAGTGATGGGACTCGCCGTATTGCCGGCCCGACTGAAGACCGAACTCGAACAAGTCGTCCAGTATGTCTCTGGTGAAGACGTCGAAGTCGCGGACATGCACCGTGCGTGGGCGGACGAGTTGAAGACGAAAGAAGGCGACGCGAAGACGATTGTCGATCAGGCTGTCGTCGACAAGTTCGTCAAAGGACTCGAGGATGCGGGCGTATTCAAACAGACGGTGGAAGGGCAGGAACGTTTCACCGCGTTTATGGCTTCGTTTCTCAGCCAAGTCGATAAAGTGGAGTACGGAGCGACGACTACGGGAATGAACAGGTAAACTAGTTGAAGTAGGTGAGCCAGTTGAGAGAAGCAACGATTGAAAACAAGAACGGCATGCGCTTGTCTGCCATTTCATACGGATGTGCCATGACCGAGTTGACGGCACCGGACCGTGACGGGAACATGGACTCTGTCATTCTGAAATATGGGAGTCCCGAGCAATACCTGGAGAACCCGGTTTATCTTGGTTCTGTCGTCGGACGAATTGCCGGACGGATCCGCAATGCGGAGATTGATGGTGTAGCCTTGACCCCAAGCGAGGCCCCGCATCATATCCACGGTGGAGACGACGGCATCACATCCCGACATTGGGACATGGACGTCGAGGGGCAGGCGATTACGTTTACTTATCTAAGTCCGGACGGGGAAGAAGGCTATCCCGGCAACGTCACGTTCAAGGTCGTCTATGAGTTGACGGACGACAACGAGCTCGTCGTCACGATGACGGCCCAGACGGACGAACGGACGTGGGTCAACTTGAACCATCACAACTATTTCAATCTCGGCGGACGACCGACGATTCACGATCACGTATTGACGCTACCGGCCGACCGCATCGCGAAGCTCGATGACGAGTCGCTGCCGACGGGCGAGTTGCTTGAAGTAGAAACGACACCGTTCGACTTCCGTGACGGGAAGCCGGTCGGTGAGGCGATTTCGTCGGAGGACGAAGCCATTGTAAAAGCTGGAGGACTTGATCATCCATTCATCTTGAAGGACGGGGTGACCCGTCTACACGATCCGGTGAGCGGACGCGTCATGGACGTCGAAACGAACCAACCGGTCATGGTCGTCTATACGGCGAACTTCCTCAGTGAAGAGACACCGGTCACGCTCGAGGGACGGCAGAAACATAGTGCGATTTGTCTCGAAGCCCAAGCGTTCCCGGACGCACCAAACCATCCAGACATCGCCACATCGATTGAACTAAACCCCGAGGAGTTGTATCACTCGAGGACGGTTTATCGGTTCGGGGTGGAGTCAAAGTAAAGTATTAAACTATAGTGATTAAACGGCTTGAACTCTGATTTCCGAAGAGTCCAAGCCGTTTGATTTAAAAATCAATATTTATATAAGATGGTTGCACGTGTAGTAATTTAGCAAATGTTAAGTGTCAGAAAAATTGCATTGTCGAGTTATAATTAGAAATAATTACTATGATTGGGAGGGATGAAGGTGGGTGAACGGTTAAGACTTGATGTAGAGTTTCATGGTGAGCATGTTGCAACTGCCTATTACAGATGGGGTGGTCTCCCTAGCATGGCTATCCAACTAGCAGGCGTTATTTTAGAGTCGCTTCGAAAGAACGAAGAGAAGGAATTGATTCCTATGGTTTACTATGCGCTTTCTTTTACAGGCGCGGCTGTAGAGCCGACAAATCAAGATTACCTGAATGCATTAGGTTATGAGTTTGAAGACGTTGAACCAATGATGGAATCCGGTGGGGTAATTTGGTTTTCAAAAGAAACTAAAAACTTATCAAGCACAGACTACGAGTTGAAAATTCGCCTTGAAAATTCAACTGCCGATTTAGAAAATGTACTTTATCATTGGAAGGTTGATGAAGATTCGGAGGCGTGGAGATATATGGATCCGCAACGAAATGAAATGCCTTCGACTTCATGGGAAATGAATCTCACCAATTTGAATGAAAAAGATCTTGTAGAGCTTCATAAAGTATCTCAAAAAGCTGTTTCAACTAATTCTCTCTTCACAATAAAGGGGAGAAAAGAACTTTTTGATAGTCCGCTCTAGAACATTACATGGATAAATGAATAAAAAAGTTGTATGCATTTTCAAAGATGAATTGCATACAACTTTTTAGTCGATTTACTCCGGGAATTCTTGAATCATCAATTGCTTATTTACTTCAGAAACAAACTCGAAAAACAGTCCTTGCTTAACGATCTCCTGTCCTAGCCCATTACTCTCTTTAATGATGATGGTTTGGACAACATCACCGAATCCAATCGTTACCCAGTATTTTTTATCCTCAATAACTTTTTCCCAAGTAGAATTCACAAATTTGCCTGTGTCGTTTCGTACTTCGACCGTAACTAGGTCCCATTCATTAGTATTAAACTTTAGCAGAGATTGAATGATGTGTGCTGGGATGTTTCGCTCGAGTTGTCGCATACTGAAATGCTTACCATGTAGTTTCAAAACTCTGGGACTTTGAAACTTATGTTCTACACGCTCAAATAAGGGAACAGGGCCATAAAGTACATGAAAACGAGTTGTCTTAAAGCGGATTCCCAATGTCATCACCTCAATTTATATATTTTGTCTGAAGCAAGCAGAATGACTTTAAAGTTGTCTAAGATATTTTTTACGCAACGATAGAAGTGTAGCTAGTTTTAGAATTGGAGTTCAATTCGCTCGCCATCAATATTTTGAATGTGAATGTTTCCTGACTGATCTCGATTACAAGCGGGGCAATGGACGTCCCAAGTCTCAATTGAAAGTGGATTATAGTTTTCCGAACTATATTTTAACAAGCGCACATTTTCTGGTTCATCGGCTGTATGGTAGTCTGTTACGCCTTCTTTTTTACACAAGTGACTGACCCAAGTTTCTGTGCAGTCACAGACGTACGTCCATTTATATGCGCGTTTTTCAGACGGGTAAGCGATGCCTCGTTGAGTTGAACCACAAGCGGGACAATAGTTCGTATTGCCATTGTACTGATGAAGAATGCGCTTTATATAAGTTCTAAGACTGTTAGTTTGATCGGGCGTTAGATGATAATGGGAATGCGTATAGGCTGTTTCGCCCTCAAGCAGTTGTACATTCCAGTTTTGCATGAAGGAGCTATGGACTAATGTTGTACTAGTCATTTGAAAATGTGTTCCAGTTAAGTCATTAATGTAACGCTTCCTAGAATGTATTAGGTGATTACGCAATAGATAACTATAATGTTGATTTTGATAAGGTAGATGGCTTACATCCAAAGCATGATGGTTATATGATCCTTTCCGTGTGTTTTTAAAAGAGACAACAATATCGGGTTGTCGAACACTCTTGTCATCTAGAACAATTTTAGGCGATAACACAACGATGAGCCGGTCCTGTGTTTTTGCGTGACTGAAATGCATAACCATGCCATTTAAGTGTTGATATTGATTTTGATGTTTAAGCAGACGTTCGAGAATTGAAGCACGGGGCACAAACTGTAGTTTCATACATTCTACGTAAAGTTTCAAAAGTGCCCATATATCAAAAAGTCTTGGAGATTCAAACATTTGATAAGTTAGCGTTTTTGCGTTTAAGGATAATTGAGGAAATAGGTTCATAATTTGTTGATACGACTTCATCAATTTTTTCTCTTGCTCACTAGGATCCAACGAAAGTTGAAATTCTTCTAAATCACTGCCGTAGTCGTTGAGTAAAGAGGTTGCATAAGGGATAGAGTGAAGACGATTCAACATATGTTGCAGCATATTCATATTAGTTGTTAAACGGCTAATACTCTCTTTGAGCATAGCCTGTTTTTTATTGATAGCGGCTGTCATACCGTGGTCAGCGCCAGGGCGTGGAAGGGTGGCGGTGTTTTGCCGAGTCTGAAGTTCATCCCGTAATTGCTTGTGATGTAATGATAAAATTTGATATTCGTGATTCAATACGTGCTGTATGTTTCGTGACAAGACATTAACAGTTGAATAAGGATTAAAGGCATTTTTCTCCAGGAAAACAAAATCCGTTAAGACAATGTGCACGTCATTCATAAACTGATCAAAGAACAATTTTAATTTGGGGGAATCAAAACGTTCAGCTGAGACATCTTGCCCAGTGAAATAGCTGGGATTCACCTCGAACATTGTCATCATATCTCTAATTTCAGTTCGCAATAATTCATATTGTTCGATGGGAATTGTTAAAGGTAGAGCAATCATTTTCTCCTTTGCGATCAGTTGTCCGTGACTGTCGTATGCTTCGATTGTCAACTTTCCACAACTATAAAATAGTGCTTCTTCATGTGGGGTAGGAGTTAGATACCATAGCTCTTCATGCTTTAAAGAACGTGTCAAACGTAATTTGAAATGGCCGGACAGTACTATTATAGATGCACCCTTTACGTGGACGCCCAAGTGAATTTGGTGAGCGTCTCTTTTTTCGTGTTCTTGAAAGACGTAAGTTCCTTTATGTTTGCGTAACTCGTTAAGGATATGAGTCGTAACTTGGTTCGCACTAGGGACAAATGCGCTTCGACGTTTTGGATAAGTTAGGATAACTTCGAATAGCTTCAAGTATGTCACTCCTATGATTTATTAATTTGGTCCTAGAAAGAATGAATTATTATTAATTAATACTATTTTCAATTGTCAACTTGAATTTATAGTAGAAGTTAATGCTTTTTAGCCAAAAATTAAATTAAACATAAATTGTATATATTTAACTTTCAAAAAATCGAAATGAATATAGAGGTAATAGATGCTATAATTTTATAAGGTAAATAATATCATATTTAAGGAGAATTTTATGTCTAAAGTAATAGGTGGAAGTACAGGCCAAGCACGTCCGAAAGTCATACCAGGTGGAACAGGAAAGAGTAGTTCGGGTACGAATCAACAAGGACGTTCAAAAGTTATACCAGGTGGAACAGGTAATAGTGGTTCGGGTACAAATCAACATGGAACTCGTAACTCGAACAATTCGAATAGCTCAAATAATTCGGATTGTTTTGTAGCTACAGCCGCATTTGGCACGCCTTTACAGCACGAAATTCAGGTTCTTCGTGATTGGCGTGATCGGTCGCTTCGATATACAAGTGGCGGTCGTAAATTTATTACGGGTTATTACAAGTTTGGGCCGATAGTAGCAAGCTTTATTAATAAATATCCAGTTTTTAAAGCGCCAGTACGTTATATGGTCAAATGCATTATTCATTTAATTAAATAAGGTCGTGACTTGTGGAATTACAAAAACAATTTAAAAAAGAAATACTGCAAACTGAACTTCACTACTTACAGTTGCTTTGTATACAAGAAACTATTAACAGTCTAGAACATACTTTTTGGAAACAAGAGAAAGGTTGGCCGGAGTCAGCAAAACGTTGGCAAATCGAGATGGACTCATTAAATGAGAACGCGAAAAAAAAACGATATATAACAGAACTTTTATCGACTTCATTGGCCGATAAATTTGTACCGAAAGGATATCCAAAGGAAACCTTTAATTTCATACTTAATTTATACGAGAACTCTAAACGATATGAGGAACTTTTAGAAGAATTTGTTCCAGGTCGAGTAGTTTCTATTGAGGAACTACTCTTTTTTTCTAAACAAATTCAATTTATGTTGGATGATGCACAAAACCTATTGAAGATTTTCCCATATGAGAAGACATCATTTTTAATCAAGGTTTTCAAACGTAATGAATCAGAATATTTCTTGAATACGTTACATCAATTTTTTAAACAATAACTTATAGAAGAATAAGGGTGAATAATGATGTGGCTAATAAAACTATTTGTGAGACTCGGGAGGAAAGCGAAAATGCGAAAAGGTTTGTGGGAAGACGACCGGCCCCTTGGATACCTTCAACTTAATGAAAAGTCAATTAAGCCTCTTAGTCCGTCCATGAAAGACGTAAAGCAGGCATACTCTACCGCCATTAAACAATCGCCTTCTTTCACGATAGAGGAGCTCTCCCATTTAAACGATTGGATTCAGTATCGTTTATTTAATATATATTTGACAAAAATTATCTCAGCTATAAATAAAGATATAAGCTTGTCGGAAGATACTAAGGCAGCATTTTTGTTTAATGCTAAGCGCACAACATCTTCGTTAAATGAATCAGACGAATGGATTTATCTAGGTTCACAGTTGGTAGATCAGTTGAACGAATTTTCACTAGAAGATCAAATTGAGGTGATGAAGTACCCTAATCATGAAAAAACTTGGGACATAAAAAATCAAATTATTAAATCCCGAATGATTGAAACTTTGATAATGAAGAAAGATGACTTTGCCAAGATGTATAAGCAAGTCATTGAACAGGCGACTATTATAATCGATTTGTTGGAAGCGTATGGGTTGTCATTAAATGAATTTAAGATTGAAGAAGTCGATATTCAGTTCGATGAAGTTTTAAAAGCAATGCAGATTTCTTACTTAAAGCTAGAAGCAGGCGACCGTTTAGAGTTAGAAAAATGTATCACCGTAGATGTTTGCGAGACAAGTGATATAACAAAAGAATTTTCAATAAAAACAATTTTACAAAAAGGAATTACTTGGAAAGGTGAATTACATCGTAAAGCTTCAGTTGTTGTATACCGTTGGGAGGAAGAATTAGATGACTAAAATTGTAGGTATTGACTTTGGAACAACTAACTCGTTAGTTGCTTTTGCACAAAACGGAAAAGTTCGGACAATTCAAAGTGAAGATATTGAACGTATCTTACCTTCGATTGTTTGTAAGTTTGATGGTCAACTGATTATTGGAAAAGAAGCAAAAGAAAACTTAGGAGCTTTCTCTAAAGGAGACGGAATAAAAGAAATAAAAAAAGACATTGGTAAAGCTAAAAGAATAAAATTCGATGGTCGTTTAATGTCGCCGTATGAAATTGCAGCTATCATTTTAAAGAAAATTAAGCGGAATCTACAACTTTATTTTAACGAAGAAATTAAAGATGTTGTCATCACAGTCCCTGCTCAATTTTCAGATTCTCAAAGGAAAGAAATAATTCAAGCCGGCGAGGCAGCAGGATTTACCGTTCGAAAAATTATTAATGAACCTACAGCAGCTTTGCTTACGTACGCAGCTGAAAATTCTATTCAAAAAGAGACGGTCCTTTGTTATGACTATGGCGGGGGTACCTTTGATGTTTCGATTGCTGAAATTACAAGTAACTATAATGGCCAAAAGGTAAAAATATTAGCGACAGGCGGTAATCGAGAGTTAGGTGGTAGCGATATTGATAAGTTGTTATTCAATGTTGTTAATCAGGAATTAAAACAAATGCGAGGTTTCTCATTTAACGGGCAAAAAACAAACTTAGATTTTGGGGCACTTCAAATTTTTTCGGCTGTTGAAGCCTTGAAAATTGATTTGACTGACAAAGAGGAAGCATCTATAAGCATCCCGAATCTTCGAAAGCCAGACGGTGGAACAATCGGTTATTTTAGAAAAATGAAAAGAAGTGAATTTGAATCGTTAATTAGTAAAGAAATTGACAAGACGATTCAAATCGTCCTCAACGTAGCGAGGGAGAGTGGTGTAACACTCAGACATATCGACAAGGTACTACTAGTCGGCGGTAGCAGCCGAATCCCATTCGTAACAAAACAAATCAAGTCGAAACTTGGTATTCCTGCAACCTTTGGAAACATTAATCCTGATGAATGTGTAGCTATTGGTGCAGGTATTGAAGCGGCAAATCTATCAGGAACGTCACTGCTAAAGAAAAACGTCAGTATCACCCGTGACGTATGTCCATTTACTTTAGGCTTAAAATATGGCGATGGTGTCAGTAATGATTTATTTGATCCATTAATCACGAAAAACTTCCCTTATGGTGAGGAATTTAGTGAAGAGTACTCAACTGCTTTAAATAGACAAAACACGATGGAGCTTGAAATTTATCAAGGCGAATCGAACTATGCTAGTGAGAACGAAAAAGTATGCGATTTTGTGGTGCGCAACATTCCTGAACGTGACGCTGGAAAAGAGAAAATTCGAATTACTTTCAAATACAATACAGATGGTATTTTATCAATTCGCGCAAAGGTATTAAGCACGGGTGTTGAGGTGACTCATACACACAAATATGGCTATAGCGTTGAAGCATCTCGCGCTACAAAAAATAAGGTTGAATCACACTTTATTCAGGATGATAAAGTCGAAGAGGCAATCGCGATGGTAGAATCTTTGAAAAAACATAATGCACACCAAGATAAAAATCGTATCATCGAAGCAATTAAATATGAGAATAAAGATGAATTAGATGATATTATGGCGGGCCTTTTAGACTAGTCGATCAAAGTGAGGTATGAGGGATGAAAAATATTATATTATTACCCCGAATTGTAGATGATTTAAAGACGATATACGATGAAATGAATAAACCGCTAACTGATATTCCATCTATTATGAAGAAAGAATTTTGTCCGAATAATCGTGGTCTCCTGTATTTTGAAGAAGGTAGTTATATAAAAATTTGGTCTAAACATTTAGCACTTGTTTGTGTTGGGGCAAACGAAAAAGATAGTTTGAAAGTCGTTTCAGTTAAAACAGTAAAAGATTTTCAGTATCACTTTATTTTAGAACGGGGGAAAATCTTAACTGGGGATTGGACGTTCGTGATGCCAAATGATACGCGTCGTTTACAAAAGAACAATCACAGTCAAAATGAATCTTCTATGAGGTTTATTGAGGACGAACTGAGAAAGAATAGTGAAGATTCTTTTTCAATTGACGATGGTGTTGCGTTTGCAAAATATATCGCGTACTGGGAAAATCACGATATTGTAAAAAAATATCAAGAAGAAGCTTTGTTTGAAAGAAAAACAGCGTCTATCGCACAATTTAATCGTTTTACGATTGATTTTGATAAAGAATTAATTAAAGTTCAACTAAACGAAGGTAACTCTGATTATAGAGTAGATGAGAACATTGTAATTGCGTCTGAAGACGTATGGCAGAGACGTTATCAATTAGACAATGGTCATTTAAAGACATTACGAGGCTTCAATCTAGGTCGTGTAAGAAAATACCATAAAGGTAATCGTATACTTATTATTCACTCTAACTCCTTGACCATCCAAAAATTAATGGAAGATAAACGATTGAAAACAGGTTATTTATGGGTTGATGATGTCGGATCAAAATCTAAACTTAGACGTGAAAGTGAAGCTTTAAAAACCTTATTTAGAGGAGAAAGTGTAAATAAGCAACTAAAAAACTTTATTCCTGAAATTGGTTCGATTAAAAATCCCGTTGTGAATGAACAGGTTAAATTTGAATTGCTCTCTGATGGGTTCCATGAGTTCAAAGACAAGCAAAAAGAAGCTGTCTTAGGTGCTCTAACTTGTAGTGATATTTATCTTATTCAAGGTCCTCCAGGCACTGGCAAAACAACCGTAATTAGCGAAATTATTCAATATCTAGTAAATGATAATAAAAAAATTCTATTGTCGTCTCAAACAAATTTAGCAGTCGATAATGTTTTACAGCGTATTGGTCAAAAAGAAAATGTGCGCGCTATTCGAATTGGTCCGAAAGAAAAATTTGAGCTTGATAGTATTCAATATTCACTCGAACATCGAGTCGAAGATTTACAGAATAAAATGACAACTACGTTGAATGAACGTCCTAATCATTTCAAGGTTGTAAAGGAAATGATGAAGAACAGTACAACTTTGCTAGAAGCTCATCGTTATGTAAAAAAAGAGATTAAACCGATGATTAATATTAAGAAAAACCTTATCACTTATGAAGATATACTGGGCAAGACAATTAATGAAGAGAATCACTTACAAAACAAACTAGACGACAAGAAGAGTGTTGCACAGATTCAGCATGCAGCAATTGAAGGGCATGCAGGTGTCTTAGAACAATTGAATAAAATTCAGCAAAATAGTACGAACACTTTAACAGAAAATATTATGAGTGCTGACATAATGGATGAAATACACCTATCAGATGAAGATACTTACAATGTACGTATTTACAAAGGTTTAGTGAATGAAATTCAAATAATTATTGCTGAAGTAAAACAATTAAAAGAAGATCGAGCGAATTCTATTATACTGATGGAACAAATTGTAAACGACATGAAGTATACGAATTTACGAATCGAAGGGTTAGAAGCACAACGCCCTGAATTATCGGAGCAAATGCAAACTTATCTTATGCATGACGTAAACAACTTCAAGTTGACGATTGAAGACTTAAAAGTAGATTGGCATGAGAAAAAATATCAACTAACAAAGCTTGACGAAAAAATTTCGAACTTAAATGTTAAAGCTTTAAACTTACGCAATTTAGCACTTGAAATTAAAGGAGTAATTGAGCAAACAATCATTCAAAATCGTCATATTTGGGAGAAGTATTTTAATACTTCTACGATAACTAAAGAAAAATTCGTAGATTTGTGGGGTCGAATTGATAGTTTTAAAGAAGAATTTTCATCAGTGATTCAACATACACAACTATTAACTAAGTTGGATGACTTTAATAAAGCCGCTTCTGTTCAAAAGGAGTTGGTAGAACTACAGCAAATGCTTGACGCACTGAAAATAGAAAAGCACAAGAATCAGAGGTATGTATCGAGATTTAATGAGTCATTAGTTAGTTATGCGCAAAATAATCTATTGAAAGTTTATATGGCTTATTACGGTATTCAATTTGATCAGCTAGAAATTGAACAAGAATTATCTCGAACACATGCGTTTATTTCTACATATGAGAAGAATGTAGAAGAGTTAAAATTGTATGAATCGACGCTAGATATTCAAGAGGAATGGAAGCAAAAATTAGCATATTATCAGCAAAGCTTTGAGGATATTTATATTAACACCTCAAATTTAATTAGTGCAACTTGCTTAGGTATCGCCTCAACGACCAATAACCATTTCCTAGATACAGAGTTCGACTACGTTATTTTAGACGAGGCTGCACGTGCTTCAAGTATGGAATTGTTGATTCCTTTGATTCGCGGTAAAAAAATTGTACTTGTTGGAGACCATAAGCAAATTAGTCCAACGTTAGAACGTGATATTTTAGAGAAATTAGAACGAGATAATGTGGTCAATACCACTGAAATTAACTCAGTTTATAAAAAGTCTTTATTTGGCTTATTGTACGAGGATGCACACGATCAACTTAAAACATTTTTAAATAAGCAATTCCGTATGAATCCAGATATTTCTCATGTTGTCTCAAAATATTATTACGACGGGAAATTATTAGATGGTGAGAACGTACATTTCAAAAAACATACGTTAGAAACTCATCTATCTAAAGCATTTTATTGGATAGATACGCCAAACTCACCTCAGTTTTTCGAAAAGAAAGAAAGCACGTCGTTCTACAACGAGGGTGAGATTCAAACGATCATTGCTGTATTAGAATGGTTGAATAACAAGCTACAAGTTCGAAAATCTCTAGGGATTATTAGTCCTTATAAGGCTCAAATGAATAAACTCTTAGAAGTTATTGATACTGAACAATATCCGATGCTTGATATTGAAATCAATACAGTGGATGCCTTCCAAGGGCGAGAAAAGAATATTATCATTAATAGCCTTGTACGTAACAATAAACAAGGGATTGTAGGTCACATTCGTCAGGATTCGCGCATGAACGTAGCATTATCACGGGCGCAAGAATTATCTATTTATGTGGGTAATGTTGATTTTATTCGTAGCAATAAATCAAAAGTTTTCAAAATCAATAGCATGATTAACGATTCAGAACAACGGAATACGGTTTTACATGCGAATGATTTTTTGAAAGATGGTGAAACCGTATGGAATTAATGAAAATAGAACAGATCCATGAACGTTACGAAGAGTTTATGGATGACTATCGCTTAAAAGGCTCCTATAGTGTCTGGATTCCGTTTTTTAAAGTGACTCTACAGATGAACTATTTGTATGAAACTGAATTAACGATGACAGAAGATTTTGTTTGTAAATGCATTGAGCGCGGTATTGCAACTAAATCAAAAATCATGTTTGTTTTAGCATTGGATGAAGAAGTATTTGATATGGTGATTGCCCCCTTATTAGATAGTGACTATCTAGAGGAACGGGTTGAGGACAGTCAAATATTTTACAGGTTTACTGAACTTGGAAAAACTCTTATTGAAAAAAGAACACGGTTTGAACCGAAAACAATGATGACCGACTGGTACTATGACGGCCTAGGAGATAAGTACAAATTAGATTTTTTCTCGACTTCTCATGAACACCGGTTTAAAAAAATTAAGGAAATCTCGAAAGAGAAAGACCAGTTGATTATTACTCCGACTGTTTTTCCAAAGTATGAATCAGACTTGCATTTTCAGTTGCTTGCTCGTCAAACGATTGAAAAGATCGATGAAACAGATCAAGCAGAACAAGAACAGATTACGTCTAAAAGTATTGTGAATATTGAACATTTTGAATTACTAGCAGACCGAGAAATCTATTACCACGAATACCGTGTACTTGTTTTTCAGAATGACGCAAATGAATTTAAGTTAATTGCTCATGATCCATGTGGCAAAGACTTTGTTGACCAACAAGTCACAGAATCCATTATGGAATTAGCAGAGGATGGATACTTTGCTGATTTACTTGTTGATGAACCGGAACAGGTTTCAATCGATGGGATTTTAACGGCATTAAAAAATTATGCCACTGAAATGCTTAGTACACGATTGGCGACAGTTGTTAATGATGAGACTTGGGTCGAACGAATCAGTCAACAGAATATAGACGAAGTAAATGCAGGTCAAAGTACAGAGATGATTGAGAAGATCGAGCACGTAGAGCCTTTAGAGGAAATGAATAAAGACACGTACCTCCAACTGGCTCAAATTGAAGAATACCGACAGTCGTTAGAAAACATTGAACATTTAGCACCAAAAGATATTTCCATACAGTACATTATGAACTACAAAATTCGTGAACAATTTCTCGAGTACTTAAAGAATGCAGAAAAATCCTTATACATCATTAGTCCATGGATGAATAACTATGTTATCAATAGCGAATTTAAGCGCGATTTAGAAAATTTACTTAAGCGTGGTGTAAAAGTTCGTATCATTTGCGGGATTGCTGATTTCACCAGTGACAATCAAGATTATCGTGATAAAAATACACAAAAAATTGCGAACGAACTGATTCGTATTGCTGAACCTTATGATGATTTGTTTGGACTAAAGTTTGGTCAAACCCATGAGAAATTACTTATCTGTGATGACGTTCACTACATTAATGGTAGCTTCAATTTCTTATCTTATTCAGGGGGCGAAGACAAGTATTTTAGAAATGAAGGTAGCACATACTGTCAAGATGAAACTCTTATTCAAGAGACAATTAAGCTACGATTTGATTTTTAAATGATTGTGAAGCGGATGTCTCCAGACGTCCGCTTCGATTGTAAATAAAGCTATAAGTGAATATTTAACAGGAGTGACTAATGAAAAAATTAAGGAAATACTTGTTTAAGAAGTTATATATGAAGTGGGTGCAACGTGATTTTAATAAAAAAATTTCTATGCTTGAGCAATTCAAATTACGCAGACACTTAAATGAAGAGATTCAAATTGATAAACACCTGGAACAAAATGATATTAATTTAAGTAGTAGTTCGATTGATCGGTTGGCAGAATTTGCGATTTCTATGTATAACGACAACGGGGAAGTTACAGCTGCGCATTTAACGCTTGCAGAAGAAGCGGCATTTATCACGCAATCTTTTTCTAATGCATACTTTGAAGCAATTGAGACGAAAGAGGTAAGCCTATTCGATTATTTTGCTATTCCAGAATTAGAAAAAAATGAAGAAGCCATTAAAGCATTGGATGAACAGATCAGCAATATTTCTCATTCAGACACCATAGAAATAGAAGAAATTTTAAGGATGATTAATCGTTATATCGATAAATCACATCGTTCATTTTGGAAGCCCAAAGTGGAGCATTATGCTGTTGCGATATGGTATATCATCTATGAATGTATTGAAGACTTGATACGGTATAGCGATAAGTATGATATTTCCTATGTTGAAGACGGCGAACAGCGATGTCTATTTAACTATTTCAATTTATATATACATGGTGTCATTACTACAGGGAAATTATTATTACCTGAAGATTTACGAGAAGTCATGTTTGCCGCTTCTGCTATCCATCCGGCTCAGGATGATTTTATTGATCGAAATCAAGTCACTGAAGAAATGATTATTCAAATGGAGAAAAAAATAAAGGGAGAAGAGATTTCAAGTGAGTTTGAAGATGTAAACGCAGTGTTCCGCTTAATCGATATTATTTATTCAAAATACCCTGTATCATCTCATCCTGAATTAGTCGAAATTTTGTTAAAGCTTCACGAATGGCAAATTAATTCGTTAGATCAACAGAGTAGAAACTTGGCAGAGGAAGATATTATTAAAATTTCTTTAAATAAAGGTGGCTATGCTTTTGCTTTTTATGGATATGTGGCTTTAGGGGAATTAGACAAAATGGCATTTCGACACTTCTTTGGCATGGGAGCAATTTTTCAATTGATGGATGATTTACATGACATAGAAATTGATTTACAAGAAAACATTAATACTATTTGGTCTAAGCGGATAAAAGAAGACGGCGATTTAGAAGAGGCATTGTATGGACTAGTAGGAGTCCAACAGAATTTTGAGCAGATGACAACTTTGATTCCTTCCCTGAAACGGCCTGTCTTTTTTAGACGCATGGAACTATTTGCAGTTCGCTTAGATTTTCTAAAATTCTATTTGATTAACCTTAATTATTTCAAAGATGATTTTTTAAATAGTGTGAATGTACATACAGGTATAGATTTCGAAAGATTTTCTAAAAAATATAAAGTTGAAATTGACACATTGGCTACTTTTTCGGATTTTAAAGATATGCTACTAACGCTAAAGACACACTTTGTGAATTATAAAAAATAAAAAGAAGGACAAAAGTAGTCTGAGCCAGAATTATAAATTATCGAATCATTCATATCTGGATAAGAGATATCCAATAACAAAATAGGGGATGATATTTTGAATAATGTTGAGCAACAGATTATTCTTGAGATACAAAGGGCTGGAAGGTTTATGCAGTCATATAGACCGAATAAACCATTTGATAATTTGGAATTAGCTTACGGTTTGATGGCATACCAAGATTGGTTAGACGGTGCTATGCAAATTGTTGATAGTTTCGGAATGGGCGAAGAAATAGACAATTATCTTTACAGTTGCAACCAGACCGCAAGAGATGCAGCTATAAATCTTATGAGAGTTGAGTTCAGCGATCCCGGTACCTTAAATGCCATATCAAGGTCTCGTGCTATCAATCCTTCTCAAGAACTTAATCTTGCTAATAATCCAAGCTTAAGTTCTTATAATCCTTATTGGGAAACTTGTCTAACAAGGGCCGTAATACTGTTGTGTAGACAAATGGCTTACTTTTTTACTGGGCGAGAAGGAGATGTGTTTGAGTTCATCGATAAAAAAAATTGCGGTAGACGAGAAGTAAATGGAACAGCAGTAAAAATGTTTAATAGCTCTATAAGTTAATGTAACAATAGAAATCCCTTAAATTCACACGAAAGGATTACCTTTTGTGAAATGGCGTATAGAGGACCTGGGTCCGATATTCTACTGGGTTCAGTCTTTTAGTCGTCTCTTGATTTGACGTTAGTCGTAGTGTTCGATAGAACGCACGAGCTCTCGTTTGAAGTGATTCATGTCATCGAACTCTTCTTTGAAACGCAGGGCAAGGACTTGATAACTACGAAAAAACTCTCGGTGGTACCGTTCTCCATTTCAAGTTATTAGACCTGCTCTTTGAACTTCTAGACCCCCGTCATCTCGTTTGGTGTGTTCTTCTTATAAAAATAAGCAAAAACGTGCTTCACTCCATCGAATTGGAGCGAAGCACGTTTTTGCTTATTTTGGTGTAGCAGAAGAAGACATCACCTCTTCAAACCGCGCCGTAATCTGTTGCGGCCATGTGATGACCCCGCCGCCGACCGCTTGCGTAACGTGGTCGAGCACGTCTTTCAAGAAACTGAAGTCGTCGTGGAAGAGGAGCGAGCCGTTCGTCTCAGGCGTATAGCCGTGGAGCGTCGTCGAGATGTAGTCGAAACCGAGTCAATCTGCTTCGATACAATTCTCAAGTGTCGCATAGTCAGCTATCAACAGTTGATTCAAATAAATCGAACAGATGACGTGGACAAGTGTTACGGTGAAAATCTTTTTAATAAAAATCGAACCAGTCAACGGGACCGGTTCGATTCGCGTGGTTATGTGGTTTTGAGGGGAGGGGTCACTTTTTCGCCATTCGTCGCGATAACTTGCTTGTACCAATCAAAGCTCTTCTTCTTCGAGCGGGTGAGGGACCCGTTGCCTTCATTATCCTTGTCGACGTAGATGAAGCCATAACGTTTCTTCATCTCACCGGTCGAGGCACTGACCAAGTCGATCGGGCCCCAGCTCGTGTAGCCGAGAATCTCAACACCGTCCTTGATCGCCTCATGCATCTGTTCGATATGTTTCGCCATATAGTCGATGCGGTAATCGTCTTCGACGTAGCCGTTCGCATCCGGCGTATCGACGGCACCGAGTCCGTTCTCGACAACGAACAACGGTTTCTGGTAACGGTCGTACAGTTGGTTCGCCGTGATACGGAAGCCGGTCGGATCGATCGTCCAGCCCCACTCCGACTTCTCGAGGAACGGGTTCTCGAGCGAGCTGAAGATGTTGCCTTCGGTCGATGCGTTGATCTCCGGGTCCGTGCTCGTCGTCCGGCTCGCGTAATAGCTGAAGCCGATATAGTCGACCGTGTGCTGTTTCAACAGCTCGAGGTCGCCGTCTTCCATTTGGAGCGTGATGCCGTGCTCATTGAGATAGCGTTTGGCGTAGCCTGGGTATTCGCCACGTGACTGCACATCGATGAAGAAGAACGATTCACGGTCCTTGTCCATCGCGTCCAAGACGTCGTTCGGGTTGCATGAGTAGGCGTACGTCTGACCGGCCGCGAGCATACAGCCGACTTGCATGTCAGGATTGATGGCGTGTGCCGCTTTGACCGCTTTCGCGCTCGCGACGAGCTGATGATGCGCCGCCTGGTATTTCACTTGCTGCTTGTCCTCACCGTCCTCGAACACGAGCCCGGCGCCGATGAACGGCAAGTGGAGCAACATATTGATTTCATTGAACGTCATCCAATACTTCACTTTGCCGTTATAGCGGGTGAACAGCGTCGTCGCGTACGTCTCGAAGAAATCGACGACGCGGCGGTCGCGCCAACTGCCGTAGTTTTGGATAAGGCTGACCGGCACGTCGAAGTGGGCGATCGTGACGACCGGCTCGATGCCGTGCTTCAACAGCTCGTCGAAGACGTCGTCATAAAACTGGAGTCCGGCCTCGTTTGGCTCGGCGTCATCGCCATTCGGGAAGATACGGGCCCATGAAATCGACAGGCGGAGCGCCTTGAAGCCCATCTCGGCGAACAGCGCGATATCTTCTTTATAACGGTGATAGAAGTCTATTGCTTCGTGTGACGGATAAAACTCGCCCGGCACCGGCTCAAGTGACGACAAGTCGCCGAACATGACGTCGAACCGCTTCTTGCCAGTCGGCAACAAGTCGACCGTCGTCAAGCCTTTGCCACCTTCTAAGTACGCACCTTCTGCTTGGTTCGCGGCGATGGCGCCGCCCCATAAAAATCCGTTTGGAAAACTCATCAAATCTATCCTTTCTCAGATAGGGGAGGGACGATCCCTCCCACATTTTATTCGTTAATGACAAACAAGGCTTCGCCTGAGCGAACGTTTGTGGCGCGGCTCGGTGAAATCACTTTCCGGTTCGTGACGATGACCGGTGTCGTGAGGGCACGGCCAGAGCGTTTGATCGCGCCGAGGTCGAACTCGATCAACAGCTGTCCTTTCTCGACAAATTCGCCTTGCGTGACGTGGGCTTTAAAGTGTTTGCCTTCGAGTTGAACCGTGTCCATACCGATATGGATGAGCACCTCAGCGCCCGTCTCGGTCGTGATGCCGATGGCGTGATGCGTCGGGAAGAGGGCGGACACCGTACCCGAGACTGGAGCCACGAGCTTACCTTCCGTCGGTTCGATGGCGACGCCTTGGCCGAGTGAGCCGGATGAGAAGGCGACGTCCGAGATGTCTTTCAAGTTGACGACGTTGCCGGCGAGCGGGCTAAGGATCTGTTCTTGGCCGACTTTCGTCGCTGACACTTCTTGTGAGACCGGTGTGACTTCTGGTTGTGGTGTTGCGGCGACCGCTTTATTGACGCCACCGAAGAGATACGTTAAGACGAAACCGACGACGAAGGCGGCGGCCGTTCCGATGAGTGAGCCGTAGAAGCCGGTCGTGATGCCTTCCGGTGAGATGTTCGACGGGTAACCGAAGACGCCGAGTCCCCCGATCATATACACTTGTGTCCCCATGATGCCCATGATCCCACCACCGACGGCACCACCGATACAGCTCATGATGAACGGTTTCTTGAGCGGGAGCGTGACCCCGTAAATGGCCGGCTCGGTGACCCCGAAGATGCCTGAGATGAAGGCCGGGATCGAGAGCGTTTTGATCTTTTGATTTTTAATGCGAAGGAAGACTGCGAGTACGGCACCGATTTGCGCGAATGAGGCCGCGAAGACGAGTGCGAGTACAGGGTCGGCCCCGAGTGACGTCAAGTTGTTGATGGCGACCGGGACGAGTCCCCAGTGTAGGCCGAAGATGACGAACACCTGCCAGAGACCACCGAGGAAGATCCCGGCGACGAGCGGGCTCAAGTTGTAAACGGCGACTGTGGCGCTACCGAGCAACATACCAGCCCATGTCGCGATTGGTCCGATCAAGATGAACGTGAGTGGGACGATGATGAGCAACGTCAATAATGGCACGATGAACATTTTGACGACGTCTGGAATAACCGTCTTCAAGAAGTTCTCAA
The DNA here is from genome assembly GCF_018618175.1 of Exiguobacterium sp. s50. Lineage (NCBI taxonomy): Bacteria > Bacillati > Bacillota > Bacilli > Caryophanales > Exiguobacterium > Exiguobacterium sp. s50. The sequence continues at coordinate 1,621 of NZ_JACSLP010000014.1, read as the reverse complement.
GCTTCGCTGCGAAGAACGCCGCGATGATGATCGGAATGACCGATGTCGAGTATGTCATCAAGATGACCGGCACACCGAGGAACGTGATATGGATCGGTGACTCGAACATGGTGCCGGCGAAAACGGTGTAAAGCGGGTCACCGGCCGTGAGCGTCGACAGCGTCGGATAGACGAGCGCCGCCCCGATGGCCATCCCGATAAACGGACTGCCGCCGAACTTCTTAATGGCCGTATAGCCGAGGAAGATTGGGAAGAAGTAGAACAACGAGTCACCGATGGCGTTCAACAGCTGATACGTGCCGGATGTGGCGTCGAGCCAACCGAGGGCGACGAAGAGGGCGTTGAACCCTTTAATCATCCCGGTCGCGGCCAAGACGCCGAGGACAGGGGTGAAGATGCTAGAGATGATATCGATGAACCGGCTGAATAATGATCCTTTCGGGCCTTCCTCTTCTTCAACAGGTGACTGGTTTTGGAAACCGCCGACTTCGACGACAGCTTTATACACGTCGGGGACGTGATTACCGATGACGACCTGGTATTGACCGCCACTCTTCATGACGGTGACGACACCATCCATGTTTTTGAGGGCTTCCGTGTTGGCCTTGCTCTCGTCTTTTAATTTGAAGCGCAAACGGGTGATACAGTGGACGACGCTGTTGACGTTCTCTTTGCCGCCGACTTGCTGGATAATGTCGCGTGCGAGCTGTTCGTATTTCATGTCCATACCTTCCTTTTCCATTGGATTTTACGTTCGCGTCAAATAAAAAACCTGACCCGTGTCAGAGGAAATACGTAAAATCACGTATGCCATCTGACTCGAGTCAGGTTATGCCCACTAAAGGTAACATTCCTGCGCAGGAGACCGTTCAGTTGTTATTTGATACTTGAAATGTAGCACGTGCCAAAACGAAATGTCAACGCTTACATTTACAAATATTCAGATTTCTTTATTCTGTCACAAGTGAGATTTTTTACTTCTATAGATGGGAATCATTTTGAATTGAAACCAACGTGGGGAAGGATTCGTACATATCATTAACACTAACTAAAGGAGCTTTGACCATGAGACGTGAACAACATATCCGCCGCCTTGTCGACTACGCACGGCAAGGAAATGCGAAGACATTCATCATTGGGGCCGCTTCTGCCATCATCACGGGAACGCTCGCCCAGTACGTGTCCCAATACGAATTCGTCGTGCTCGGCATCGGATTTCTAGGCGTTATTCCATTAGTCATTCGCGAATGGAAACTCGGCACGATTCGAGCCTCGTTCAACGACAATGCGACGTATCAGCGGCTCGTCCGGTTGCCGTTTTGGCTGACGTTATGCGGATTGGTCATGCTGTACGCGCTTCTCGGCTGGTACGATTCCGGCTCGGCGGGTCCGTCCTTCTTTATCTTGTTCGCAGCGCTCTGCATGGGGATGTTCGGTCTCCAGCGTGCCTTCGACCGGGTCATCTTAAAGCTCGAGCCAGACTATATCACTGACCGCGAGCTACATCGCGAGTTGAAATGAAAAACGAGGTCTAGACTGACCTAGCTATATGAGACACTAATAAAAACACCTTGATTAGGCTGCCGCCACACCATATTTTATCGGTGTGAGGTAGCCTAAT
>NZ_JACSLP010000013.1:0-43674 GCF_018618175.1 Exiguobacterium sp. s50 | reverse complement strand
CACGGAAGTTAAGCGCTTCAGCGCCGAAAGTAGTTGGGGGTCTCCCCCTGTGAGGATAGGACGTTGCCAGGCCAACGCGAAAGACGATCAAGCATCCGCTTGATCGTCTCTTTTTGTATATAAGTCGCATCTATTTCGGATAGGAAGGTTGCCTATATGACTCGAAAACCTAAACATAATCCTTTCACATTTATGGAAACATTGGAGCAACATGTACGCGAAGATCGTGTCTCTTTTCATGTACCTGGTCATCACAATGGAACAGTAAGAGATGAGAAACTTCCGACTGTATTCCAAAAAATAATGCCATACGATTTAACAGAACTCGGACACTTGGATGATTTACACCATGCTGAAGGTATTATTCTAGAAGGAGAGAGGGCACTAGGCTCTCTTTATCAAAGTAAAAGTAAATGGTTAGTGAATGGGTCAACGGCGGGAAACTGGAGTCTGTTGGCAGCAACTGTGAAACGGGGAGAACGAGTATATGTACAACGTAATTCCCACAAATCCGTGTGGAACGCCATTGAGTGGCTCGGTTTAGAACCCATTTTACTCACTCCTGAATTAGATAGGGGGAGCAGTTTACCGACTGTCGTCGCATTAGAAACAATTCAAGATGCTGTCACGCAGTACCCAGGTGGGAAGGCCCTCCTACTGACATCTCCTACTTATTACGGAGATATGGCAAACATCCCGGAGATCAGTGCTTATTTGCGTCCGTTGCATATTCCTCTCTTAGTTGATGAAGCACATGGCGCTCATTTGATTCATCCTACATTTCCAAAGCGATCCGCTATTTTCGAAGGAGCTAGCGCCGTTGTCCAGTCTGCTCATAAAACCCTTCCAGCGCTCACGATGGGTGCTTGGGTCCACTATAAGGAAGAGATTAATGAGAAACGTTTATTTCATGCACTCTCTTCTTTTCAAACGTCTAGTCCGTCTTATTTGATTATGGCTTCACTCGATTACGCTAGAGAGTATCTCGAAAATTTGAGTGAACGAGATTGGACACATATTCAAAAAAGTCATTTCGCATTCATCATGGAAATGAGACGAGCTGGCTTTTCAATCAAAGTGGGCGATGATTTTACCAAAATGACCGTGCTGACATATCCGAAAAATGGTCTCATCTTTAGTCAACATTTGGCGTCAATCGGTATTGATACGGAACTAGCTGCAGAAGATCATGTGTTATTCTGCCTGCCGTTAAGGGAATTAAAAAGCCAAGAGATTCAACATTGGGTAAAACTGATTAAAAATGCATCACAACATGTCCCGCTCATTGTCGAAGATGAAACAATCTATCCTTACCCGATGACAGAACGTGTTTCGGTGTTGCATGCTATTTCAGATGATGCAGATATCATTCGCAAATCATTTGAACAAGCAATAGGAGCCGTCGCTGCAGAAACTGTTATCCCTTATCCACCAGGAATTCCGTGGATACTAAGAGGAGAAGTCATCACACACGAGAAAATTAGAGTATTGAATGAATGGATTTCACTAGGACGGAACCTGCAAGCGAGTAGGCATGTTATGATGAAACAAATTGATGTTATCGTAGAGGAGTTTTAATCGTGAAAGGTATGTTTATTACTGTAGAAGGTCCCGACGGTTCGGGGAAAACCACGCAGTTGCAATTGTTAGTTCGTTCATTGACTGAAAAAGGATACGAAGTAGTCGTCACTCGAGAACCAGGAGGGACCAAAGTCGGAAACAGTATTCGAGAGGTCTTATTATCACCAGAACATGATGAAATGACCCCACGCGTCGAGATGATGCTGTATGCCGCGTCCCGTGCCCAAAACATCGATCAAGTGATTCGACCTGCTCTTAAACGAGGGGCGATTGTTGTGTGTGATCGATTTGTCGATGCCTCGATTGCCTATCAAGGATATGGACTCCAATATGATTTGAATCAAATTCTATCACTGAACGAGTGGGCAACGGCCGGGATTAAACCCGATTTGACTTTCCTCTTTGATTTGACCCCTGATCAAGCGAGTCGTCGCATGAAAGATCGAGGTCAATTAGACCGTATCGAGAGCCGAGATGAGTCTTTCCATCAACGCGTATACGATGGGTTCAAAAAAATATTAGAACAACATCCGGATCGGATGGTTCGTATCGATGCGAACGCTACAATTGAAATGATTCAAGATGAAGTGTTAGACATTACGTTAGAACGATTAAATGAAAGAGGAGTGACGCAATGATGAAGATGGTAATCGCGATTGTACATGATAAGGACAGTGCTCGGTTGTCAGATGCTTTAATCGAAGAGGACTTCCGCGCAACAAAATTAGCCACAACGGGAGGCTTTTTGAAAGAAGGTAACACAACGTTCATGATTGGTGTACCAAAAGAACGGTTAGATGATTTGCTCGCGCTAATCAAATCGAATTGCTCGAGCCGAGATCAAATGATCACGCCGATTTCACCGATGGGCGGTCACGCTGATTCATATATTCCGTATCCGGTAGAAGTACAAGTTGGCGGAGCGACTGTGTTCGTCTTGCCGATTGAAGGATTCCATCAGTTTTAATGGGAACGGTCACGAATATGAGCTTTCAAGAGTTAGCGAAATCTCAAACGGTTATCGCCAAAGTGATTGAAAATTCGATTGTCGCTCAAAAGGTGGGTCACGCCTATATTTTCTCAGGAGATTATGAACCTTATTTAATTGAGACGGCGCAACTGTTTGCAAAATCCCTTTTTTGCGAGTCGCCTGACGGAGTAGAGCCGTGTGGCAGTTGTCGAAACTGTAGACGGATGGATTCGGGGAACCTCGTCGACTATATGGAAGTGGAACCGGATGGGGCCAGTATCAAAAAAGAACAAGTTCAACAATTGTTGAGCGACTTGTCGCTACGTGGAGCAGAAGGGGACCGTCAAATATATGTCATTCATCAAGCGCATAAAATGACACCTCAGGCGGCCAACAGTCTCTTAAAATTTTTCGAAGAACCGGGCGTTGGGAAACTGGCCATCTTGGTCACGACCCAGCCGCAACTCTTATTACCAACCATTCGCTCGCGGGCTCAGCATTTAGTGTTTCGACCGATTGATCGAGAACGGCTTGTGGAAACGTTGGTCGCAGACGTGCAATGTACGAGCGATTTAGCACGTCTTGCTTTAGAGACATATCCGAAATTCGAAGACGCCCGTGAGGCGCTTCACAACGACTGGTTTGTACAGGCGTATGGGCTAGTGGTACAATTAGTTGAAGTGTTGACAAAACGCCCGCAAGAATTGCTTTTATTCGCCCAAGAAAAATGGCTCGGTCATTTTAAAGGGCGGAATGAATTGCGAGTCGGTCTCGAGCTGTTCGGAAATTGGTTGGAGCAAGCGCTCCACTTCAAAGTGCGAACAGACTATGTTCCGGAGTTGTTTACGAAAGAACAAGCGCTATATACCGCGTTTGTAAAAGATCGTCCGGTTTATAAAATCGTCCATGCTATTGAATCTGTCCATGAGGCGATTCGACGGCTTGAGGCAAACGTCAATCCTCAATTAACGTTCGAACGGTTAACGTTCGATTTGCAGAAAGGATAGGAGAGCGTGCTTGAAGTAGTCGGAGTCCGTTTTAAAGAAGCGGGAAAAATCTATTACTTTTCACCAGGCGAAGCAACGCTTGAACGTGGAGACCATGTCATCGTAGAGACGGTACGAGGCATCGAATACGGTGAAGTCGTCCAAGTTGGTAAGCAACTGGGTGAAGACGAAGTAGTATTGCCGTTAAAGACAATCCTTCGTGTCGCCGATCAAAAAGATGCCGAAATCGTTCAAGACAATCGATTGGCAGCATTTGACGCTCACGCCGTCTGTGAAGAAAAAATTCGTGAACATCGACTTGAAATGAAGTTAGTAGATGTTGAGTATACATTTGATCGTAATAAAGTCATCTTTTATTTCACGGCAGAAGGGCGCGTTGATTTTCGGGAACTCGTCAAAGATTTAGCAAGTGTGTTTCGCACCCGAATCGAACTCCGTCAAATTGGAGTTCGGGACGAAGCGAAACTGCTGAGCGGAATCGGGCCTTGTGGTCGTGTGTTGTGCTGCTCCTCGTTTTTAGGGGAATTTGAGCCGGTATCGATTAAGATGGCCAAGGATCAGAACTTATCCTTGAATCCGAATAAAATCTCCGGTGTGTGTGGTCGTCTCATGTGCTGTCTGAAATACGAGAATGATACGTATGAAGAATTGAAGCGGGATTTACCAGACGTCGGAAAACGAATCAAAATTCCAGAAGGTGACGGACGTGTCATCGGTCTCAATATCTTGGATCAATTGATTCAAGTCGAGTTGAATGATCGGACCCGTGTTGTGACGTATACAATCGACGAGCTCGTCGAGGTCGGTGCAGTCAAACGAAAACCGTCGAAACAGTGATGGGGTGCTGAGCAGTGGAAAGAATGGATAAAAAGGAAGTCATGATGCGGGTCGATGCGATCGAGCAACAAATGCAATTGTTGACGGAGCATTTAGGGGTGCTCAAAGAGCAACTCGCCTATTTGCTCGAAGAAAACCAACACATGTATCTCGAAAACCATCATTTGCGTGAAAAAGTGGAGCAACTTGCAGAAGTCGAGACGCCTGATGGGAATCCCCAAATTGCGTTGTCCGGAAAAGGACAGAACAATCTGGCGGCGCTATACCAAGAAGGATTTCACATTTGTAATTTGCATTATGGACAAGTTAGAAAAGACGGAGACTGTCTCTTCTGCATGTCGATGCTAAATAAACATTAATAAGGGGCGATAGACGGGGGTATTCCCGTCCGTCGCCTTTGTACGTTATGTAGGAGGGAAATGGCGTGACTGTTAAACAAGGTGAACGTCTTGATGATTTGTTAGGGCGTCCCGGCAAGATCATTCAAAGTGATGACGTTTTTTCATTTTCATTGGATGCCGTATTACTCGCCGAATTTGTATGGGTGCCGATTCAAAAAGGGAAGCTCGTCGATTTGTGCGCCGGCACGGGGGCGATTCCGCTCTTTTTATCATATCGAACGAAAGGGACGGTCACGGGTGTTGAAATCCAGCCTCGCCTCGTCGACATGGCCAATCGCAGCATTGCCATCAATGAGTTGGACGAGAGGCTCCACATCGTTGAAGGGGACGTGAAAACCGCTGCCAGTCGATTAGGACATGCCCGTTACGATGTTGTCACGTGCAATCCCCCTTATTTTTTGGCGAACGAGACATCGTTACGCAATCAAAATGAACATCATACGATTGCACGCCATGAAGTCCTTTGCACTCTAGAAGATTGTATTCGTTCAGCCAGTCAACTCGTCAAACCGGGTGGGAAAGTGGCCTTCGTCCATCGTCCAGAACGATTACTCGACATTCTGACGCTCATGCGGGCGTATCGGATTGAACCAAAGCGAATGCAACTCGTTTATCCGAAGCAAGGTCGAGACGCGAACACATTGTTAATAGAGGGGTCGAAAGATGGAAAAGCAGGGCTCACAATCTTACCTCCGTTTATCGTTTATGAGGAAGATGACACGTATACGAGCGACATGCGGGCAATCCTCGATGCGTAAGCACTTTGCCTATATTCTCGAGTGCAACGATGGCACGTACTATACCGGATATACGACGGATGTGGATAAGCGGATGGAAGTGCATAACAACGGAAAAGGTGCGAAATATACACGGGCTCGTCTCCCGGTGACGTTGCGATATGTCAGGTCGTTTGCGACCAAACGCGAAGCCATGCAGTACGAATGGTCCATCAAACAACTCACGCGGGCTCAAAAACAGCAATTGATGGAGGGAACGAGTAATGAACTCACAGAAAAGTTACCAGACTGATGGGCCCACGCTCTATGTTGTGCCGACGCCGATTGGAAATTTAGAAGACATGACGTATCGGGCGGTTCGAATTTTAGGAGAAGTCGATTTGATTGCGGCTGAAGACACGCGCCAAACGATGAAACTCTGTCGCCATTTCGGCATTGAGACGAAACTGGTCAGCTACCATGAGCATAATAAGCACGTGAGTGGCCCTCGCTTAATCGAAGATATCGAGGCGGGCAAGTCGGTCGCCGTGGTCTCAGACGCTGGCATGCCGGGTATCTCAGACCCTGGGAGTGACCTCGTGAGGTTGGCCATTCAAGCGAGGCTCCCCGTCGTCGTACTCCCTGGAGCGAACGCAGCATTGACGGCTCTTGTCGCCTCTGGTCTTGCGACCGAGCGGTTTTTGTATTATGGATTCTTGCCCCGTAAAAAGAAAGAGCGCCTCGATGTGTTGTCATCCTTACAATATGAACCGGGCACTATCATTTTTTATGAAGCGCCACATCGGTTAAAAGAGATGCTGACCGGGATTCAAGACGTGTTCGGCAACCGGCAACTCGTTCTCGGACGAGAGTTGACGAAAACGTTTGAAGAGTTTTTACGAGGGACGGTAGAAGAAGCGTTGGTCTGGTGCGAAGGCGAAGTACGCGGCGAATTCGTCGTCATGGTGGAAGGATCGACGGAAGCGGCACCGACACACGATTGGTGGGAGGCACTATCGCCCCTCGAGCACGTCGACCGTTACATTGAAGATGGCTTAAAACCGAACGCTGCCATTAAACAAGCCGCTAAAGAGCGGGGTCTGTCACGGAGTGAAGTGTATGACGCGTATCATCAAGTCGACAAAAAAGAGTAAGCAAGGAATCCCTTGCTTACTCTTCGCTATAGTAATTTTCGAGCATGTTTTTCAACTCGACGAGAACGCGTTGTGCGCCTTCTGGTGAAAGGATCAATTTACCGTCAGCCAACTTGAAGTTGTCATCCGATACTTCGCCCGTCACTTGGCAAGTCATGTTCGGTTTGTATTTTTTCAACACGATTTGATCGTTGTCGACGTAGATTTCAAGTGCATCTTTCTCAGCGATCCCGAGTGTGCGGCGCAATTCGATTGGAATGACGACACGACCGAGTTCATCAACTTTCCGTACGATACCTGTAGATTTCATTTTGTGTTTCCTCCTCCAATGGTGTCGAAATCTCTTGGTGACATGAGTCGTCAAAATTCGACAATGTTACTACAGCAAAAAGCATACTAAACTTTCCAATTGTAGTCAACTGCTTACTATTGGAAATCTACATTTTCGAAAAATGACAATGTAGGAGCGATATATACCTAAAATTCCCCGAAAGTTAGGACCTGAAACAAAGAAAGGGTTTTTTTGGAACATATTTTATGAGATAACAACAAAAAAATTCCAAACAATTGGTTTGGAAATTCTTTTGTCGAACCGTGTATAATGGAAATTGCAAATGTCGAAAGGATGGAGAACATACAATGGCGAAGCCTACTTTTTATATTACGACTCCGATTTACTATCCGAGTGCCAAACTACACATCGGTCACGCTTATACGACGGTGGCCGGCGATGCGATCGCGCGCTATAAGCGTTTGAAAGGTTTTGACGTTCGTTATTTGACTGGGACGGATGAACACGGTCAAAAAATTCAAGAAAAAGCGAAAGAAGCCGGTGTGACACCGCAAGCGTTCGTGGATGAAGTTGTCAAAGACATCAAAGTGTTATGGGACCGTCTCGAAATCTCATATGATGACTACATCCGTACAACAGACGCACGCCACAAAGCTGTCGTCGAGCATGTGTTCGAGACGCTTCTTAAAAATGATGATATTTATCTCGGAGAGTATGAAGGTTGGTACTCGATTCCTGATGAGACGTATTATACGGAGTCTCAGCTCATCGACGGGAAGAGCCCGGACAGCGGCCACCCAGTCGAACTCGTACGCGAAGAGTGTTACTTCTTCCGTCTCAGCAAGTATGCGGATCGTTTGATCGAGTACTTCGAGTCGCACCCTGACTTCATCTTGCCAGAATCGCGCAAAACGGAGATGATCAACAACTTCTTGAAGCCGGGTCTTCAAGACTTGGCTGTCTCACGGACGACGTTTGACTGGGGTGTACAAGTCCCATCGAACCCGAAGCATGTCGTATACGTATGGGTCGATGCCCTTACGAACTATATCTCTGCCCTCGGCTACGGATCGGACAACGACGAGTTGTTCAACCGCTATTGGCCAGCCGACGTCCATTTGGTCGGAAAAGAGATCGTCCGGTTCCATACAATCATTTGGCCAGCGTTGCTCATGGCGCTTGACCTCCCGTTACCGAAACAAGTTTTCGCACATGGTTGGTTGCTCATGAAAGACGGCAAAATGTCGAAATCAAAAGGCAACGTGGTCGACCCGATTCCACTGATCGACCGATACGGACTCGACTCGCTCCGCTACTATCTTCTTCGTGAAGTTCCATTCGGGGCAGACGGCACGTTCACACCGGAAGCATTCGTTGATCGCTTGAACTTTGATCTTGCGAACGACCTCGGGAACCTGCTCAACCGGACCGTGGCCATGATTAAGAAGTATTTTGATGGTGAAATTCCTGCTTATGCGGGCAATGTAACGGAATTCGATGCCTCATTGCTTCAAGTCGTCAACGAGACGAAAGCGAAGACGGAAGCGGCTATGGAACACATGGAGTTTTCGGTAGCGCTCACAAGCATTTGGCAACTCGTCAGCCGTGCCAACAAATACATTGATGAGACGCAACCGTGGGTTCTCGCGAAGGACGAAACGAAGCATGACGAACTGGCGTCGGTGATGACTCACCTCGCCGGCGTCCTCCGTCACGTCGCGGTGATGATTCAGCCGTTCATGACACGGGCGCCGAAAGAGATGTTCCGTCAGCTCGGTCTCGAAGGAAAAGATATGTCATGGGAAGCGCTCGATACGTTCGCAGCCTTCGATGGAGCCGTCGTCACAGACGGGACACCGATTTTCCCGCGTCGTGACGTCAAAGAAGAAGTCGATGCGATTCAAGAAATGATGCGTCAAGCGTCGCAAGCTCGTGTCGAAGAAGCCGAAGCGGAAGCGGGCGACGTCGAAGATGAGGACGTGCGTCCGGAAATCACGATTGACGTCTTTGACCAAGTCGAGTTCCGCGTCGGCCAAATCGTCGAAGCCGATAAAATCAAGAAGGCGAAGAAGTTGTTGAAACTTCAAGTCGATCTTGGCGGGGAGACGCGTCAAATCGTCTCGGGTATCGCGGAATGGTATACGCCGGAAGACTTGGTTGGCAAGAAAGTCATCGTTGTCGCCAACTTGAAGCCGGTCAAACTGCGTGGCGAATTGTCACAAGGGATGATTTTAGCGGCTGATAAAGACGGCAAGCTTGAACTTGCGACCGTATCTGAGAATATGCCGAACGGGGCCATCGTCAAATAATCGTTTGGGGGAGACTTCGGTCTCCCTCTTTGTCTATACAAGGAGGAACTATCATGTTGATTGATACACACACACATATCAATGCAGAACAGTTCAATGAAGACGTCGAAGCGACGATTGAACGAGCTCGTGCTGCGGGCGTTTCCCCGATGCTCGTCGTCGGGTTCGACAATCCGACCATCACGCGTGCCATCGAGCTCGCGGAAACGTATGAAGACATTTACGCGATCGTCGGCTGGCACCCGGTCGACGCCGTCGATTGCACGGAGGCCGACTTGGCAAGAATCGAGACGTTGATGGATCATCCGAAAGTGATGGCGCTCGGGGAGATCGGGCTCGACTATCATTGGGACAAATCACCTAAAGATGTTCAACAGCGCGTGTTCCGGCAACAAATCGCCATCGCGAAACGGACGAATATGCCGATCGTGATTCACAATCGGGAAGCGACCGCCGACGTGCTCGATATTTTAGAGGAAGAACACGCCGAAGAGGTCGGGGGTGTGTTCCATAGTTACAGCATGTCCGTCGAACTGTTGGAGCGCTGTCTGCGTTTGAACTTCTATATTTCTCTTGGGGGACCGGTGACGTTCAAGAATGCGAAAGTACCGAAAGCGGTGGCACAACAAGTCCCGCTCGATCGACTCCTCGTAGAGACAGACTGTCCGTATTTAACGCCGACGCCGTTCCGTGGCAAGCGGAACGAACCGGCTTACGTCACGTATGTCGCCGAAGAGATTGCATCGCTACGTGACATGTCTTACGACGCACTTGCTGAGGCGACGACCGCTAATGCGAAGCGCCTGTTCCGTCTCCCATGATGTTCAGACGGATCGTGTTAAGCGTCGGCGTCGTGGCCACCGCTGTGTTCGCCTATATGGCGATGCAACCAGAACCTGTCACCATCATCGATGACGGAGTGACGATGGTGCATGAGAGTCGGGGCGAATCGGTGTTAGATGTGCTTGAAGAGACGGGGATTGTCGTTGACGAGTCAGACGTCGTGACGCCGGCTTTGAGTGCGGATATTCCGCTCGACCGAGTTATTCAGATTGAGCGGGCCCGCACCGTCTCGCTACAAATTGGTTACGGACAAATCGAAACGATTGAGACGCGTGAACGAACTGTCGAAGACGTGTTGCTTCGTTATGGAGTGAGTGTCCGTGACGGGGACGATGTCTACCCGGGCGTCCGTACCCCGATTACATCGGGTATGACCATCCGGTATCAGCCTGTCGTCGCCCTCGATGTCATTGTCGGCGATGAGGCGAAGATGGTTCATACGATGGCTCAAACTGTCGAGCAGGCGCTACAGGAGGCGAATGTGACGGTTTCTGACAAGGATACTGTCGAACCGGCTCTGGCGACACCAGTGCGAGACGGGATGACAATCACGGTCAATGTGAGTCGAGACGTCGTGCAGTATGAGAATCGACTCATCCCATTTGAAATCGTCAGAGAAGAGGACGACACGCTTGCGCTCGGAGAAACCGAGGTTGTTCAAGTCGGTGTCCCTGGACTCGAACGGACGCGGTATGCACTGACAGTGGAAAATGGTACAATTACAAATCGGACCGAAACGAGCGTGGAAACGCTGCGAACCGTACGCCCTCAAATCATAAAACTTGGAACGAAGGTCGTAGTTGAACCAGAAACGAACCAAGAGACCGAGCAAGAACAAGAGGAGACGGCAACGACCGAACCGTCGAGCCCGTTTCGAGAGGAAGCAGAGATTAAAATCGAAGAGACGCCTCGAGCCGAGGACGTCTTAGATTTCACCTCTGCGAAACAGCTTCTCGTCGAGGCGACGGCGTATACGAACAATGCGGAAGATACGATCACGTTTGACGGCAGGGTACTGACGCGCAGCGGTTATGATGTGACGGACACGATTCTGTATGAAGGCATGCGAATCATTGCAGTCGATCCAGCCATCATCCCGCTCGGCACACGCGTGTACGTTGAAGGGTTTGGGATGGCGATTGCCTTAGATACAGGCAGTGCCATCAAAGGCAATAAAATCGATGTGATGATGGATTCGAAAGATGAGGCAGTGACGTTTGGGCGTCAGCCACTCACGATTTGGGTCATCCCCAAGCAAGAAGAGAAAGAAGGAACTGATGATGCGTGAAAAGATACAAGAAGTGATTGTCGTCGAAGGTCGAGACGACACGACGCGGCTACAAGAAGTGTATGACGTCGATACGATTGAGACGAACGGGTCGGCCGTTTCGAAGCAAACAATCGAGCGAATCAAACGTGCCCAAGAGACACGGGGCGTGATTATTTTGACGGACCCGGATTATCCGGGTGACCGAATCCGGGCCATCGTCGAGGAGCAAGTCAAAGGGTGCAAGCATGCCTATCTCCCTCGAGCCGAAGCGAAAGACAAGCGCGGTAAAATCGGGGTCGAGCATGCTTCTCCCGCGACGATTCGCCGTGTGCTCGAAGCGTTGTATGAACAGCGGGTTGAGATGGACATGCCGCTCGTCACCCGTCAGATGGTGCTCGAAGCCGATTTGATTGGCGGACCAGACGCGGCGCGGCGGCGCAAACGACTCGGGGTGTTACTTCGCATTGGTGAACCGAACGCGAAACAGTTTGTGAAACGTGTGGAAGCGTTACGGGTCACGATTGAAGAATGGGAACGAGCACTGGCTCAGTTAGAGGAGGAAAATCATTGAAAGACATCGCCACAATTCAACGCACGAAATCAATTCTAGAACGTCACGGCTTCTCGTTTAAAAAGTCGCTTGGGCAGAACTTTTTAATCGATTTAAATATTTTGAATAAAATCGTGGACGCCGCGGAGCTGGGAGAGGCGAGCGGGGTGCTCGAAATCGGTCCCGGTATCGGGTCATTGACGGAACAGTCTGCCAAGCGGGCTAAAAAGGTCGTCGCCCTCGAAATCGACCAACGTCTGCTTCCGATTTTGGAAGACACGATGTCTCCTTATCCACACGTGCATGTCATCCACGGCGATGCGCTCGAGCTCGATATTCAATCCATCGTCGAGCGTGAGTTTTTCAGTCAAGGTATCGAAGACATCTCGGTCGTGGCGAACTTGCCGTATTACGTGACGACGCCAATCATCATGCGTTTACTGGAAAGCCAAATCAAGTTCCGCTCACTCGTCATGATGATTCAAAAAGAAGTTGCCGAGCGGATCGGAGCGAAGCCTGGGACGAAAGCATACGGCTCTCTTTCGATTGCAATTCAGTATTACGCAGAGGCGAACGTGAGCTTTATCGTCCCGAAAAGTGTGTTCATGCCGGCGCCGAACGTCGATTCAGCGGTCATCACGTTGAAGATGCGCCCCAAACCGACGGTCGACGTGAAGGATGAAGCCTTCTTCTTTGAGATTGCCCGTGCCAGTTTCGCGCAACGTCGGAAAACGATTTTGAATAACTTGACGAATCACCTGGGCAAAGATAAAAAAATGGAAATCGAACGTCTCTTAGGTGAGGCTGAAATCGATCCAAAACGGCGAGGCGAAACGCTTTCGCTTGAAGAGTTTGCCCGGTTAGCGGACACAATTTTACCACTTAAAAACAGTTGACGACCGGATAGCGAATCGATATAATATTAATCTTTATTTTCATTTCTGAATGTGTTATACTTGTAACAGTGAGGTGAAGCGTATGCCAAAGACGTTGCAAGAAATCAGACAGAAACTCGAATCGCATGTTGGAGAACGATTGACGTTGAAAGCAAACGGCGGTCGTAAGAAAGTCGTTACTCGGTTTGGAACGCTCGTTGAGACGTATCCCGCGGTGTTCGTCGTCAAATTGGATGAAGACCATCATAACGTGGAACGTGTCTCATATAGCTACGCTGATGTCCTAACGGATACAGTTAAAATTGAATTCAGCAATTGAACGATAAATGAGAGGCGGATGCATTGGCAGCTGCTTCTTTTTTTGTGCGCTCGTTTACGGTACAATGGCGAACAGGAGATACATGGGAAGGGTGAACGATATGCGCACGATCAGTGTGAAAGCGCCGGCAAAAATCAATTTGACGCTTGACGTCCTTGGAAAGCGGGCAGATGGCTATCATGAAGTAGAAATGGTAATGACGACAGTGGATTTATCGGATCGACTGGAATTGACCGTCCTTGATACAGACGAGATTCGGATTCAATCTGAACATGCCTATGTGCCGAATGACCACCGGAACTTGGCGTATCGTGCAGCCGAGTTGTTGCGGAAGCGATTTGGCATCAAGCAAGGTGTCGAAATCGTATTGGATAAGCAGATTCCGGTCGCGGCAGGGCTTGCTGGCGGATCGAGTGACGCTGCTGCGACGCTTCGAGGTATGAACGACCTGTTCGATCTCGGCCTGTCGTTAGAAGAGTTGGCCGAACTTGGGGCCGCCGTCGGATCGGACGTATCGTTTTGTGTCATGGGGGGAACAGCCATCGCGCGCGGACGCGGTGAACAGTTAGAGACAATCCCGTCACCGCCACCGTGTTACGTCGTCTTGGCGAAACCGAAAATCGGGGTATCGACGGCCGACGTCTATCGCGCGGTAGAGATGGAGAAGATTGTGCATCCAAACACCGAGGCTATGGTCACGGCGATTCGTGATCGTGATTTTGACGGCATCTGTTCAAACTTAGGCAATGCCCTCGAGGCGGTCACGCTCGAACTTCATCCGGAAGTTCGCCAAATCAAAGAAACGATGCTCCACTGCGGAGCGGATGGGGTGCTCATGAGTGGAAGTGGTCCGACCGTATTCGCACTAATTGAGCATGAACAAAAAGCACATCGTGTCTATAACGGGCTGAAAGGATTTTGTCCTGAAGTGTTCGTCGTTCGGATTCTCGGCAAAAAACATTGAACAAAGACGAATGAGAATGATATATTCTGTTTAGAACATTCGTCTATTATTGAAGAAGTGAAGGGGAATCCGTATGAAAATTCGTAGAAGTGGTCGTCTCGTTGATATGACCCGTTATTTGCTGGACCATCCGCACCAGCTCGTCTCGTTATCGATGTTTTCGAGCCGTTATAAAGCAGCCAAGTCATCCATCAGTGAAGATTTGGTCATTGTCAGTGAAATGTTGGCCCACGATGGCACGGGTAAACTGGTCACGGTGCCAGGAGCGGCCGGTGGCGTCATGTTCATCCCAGGGTGGAGCAAAGACAAGTCGCTCTCGATGATCGACGGGCTATGTGAACAGTTGTCGAAGCCAGAACGGTTGCTCCCAGGAGGCTATCTCTATTTGACAGACGTCCTCGGTAACCCGCGTCAAGTGAAGCCGATGGGCCAAGTCTTCGCCTCGGTGTTCGCTGATCGGAAAGTCGATGTCGTCATGACGATTGCGACGAAAGGGATTCCGCTCGCCTACGCTGTAGCCGAGCAACTCGGGGTACCGTTTGTCATCGTTCGGTCCGATAGTCGTGTCACCGAAGGTTCGACCGTGAGTATCAACTACGTCTCCGGTTCGTCGAAGGCGATTCGCACGATGGCGCTCGCGCGTCGCAGTTTGCCACGTGGCGCGAACGTGCTGTTGATTGACGATTTCATGAAAGCTGGCGGAACGATTCGCGGAATGATGAGTCTCTTGAACGAGTTCGAAGCGAACCTTGCCGGTGTCGGCGTACTTATGGAAGCAGAAGGCGCCGAGAAGAAAATGGTGAGCGAATACGTCAGTTTAATGAAATTGACGAACGTCGACTCGGATGAAGGTCTCGTTACGATTTCGCGTGGAAACGTCGAACAGTTCTTAAAGTGATTGGCAAAAAATTGATTTCGTTTTATGATGAAAGGGTATAAGATTCGTACGAAGTCAATCGGTTCGCTTGGAATCATCTCAGCCTTTTAGAAAGTACACCACGGTCCAGACAACGATGAAAAGGGGATGCGAAACATGCAGATCACAGACGTAAAAATTCGCAAAGTCGCGACGGAAGGTAGAATGAAGGCACTGGCCTCCATTACACTCGACCACGAATTTGTGGTACACGACCTTCGAATCATTGAAGGGAGTACCGGTCTGTTCGTAGCGATGCCGAGCAAGCGGACGCCAGAAGGGATTTTCCGTGACATTGCTCACCCGATTAATGGAGATATGCGTCAGAAAGTCGAGGCTGCCGTTTTAGAGGCGTACGGTCAAGAGGACGTCGCCATCGCCGAGACGCAAGCCCAATATAATGCCATGAACGAGTAATATTTGACAGCGGATGGGGATCCTTCCGCTGCCTTTTTACGTTTCATTGGTTACGAATAGGTACAACGGTTGAAACCGCGTCATGGTTTCGATATAGTAGATACGGTGTAAATAAGGTTTGAATGTATAAAAAACCGAACATTTGAGTACATTACAGTCGATATGAGATAGGAGCGAATCAAGAATGGATCGTTTTGCAGTCATTTTGGCAGCAGGTAAAGGGACGCGCATGAAGTCGAAGCTTTATAAAGTACTTCATCCGGTCCTTGGAAAACCGATGGTCGAACACGTCGTCGATCAACTCGACAAAATCGGGGTCAGTCGTCAAATCGTCATCGTCGGCCATGGGGCTGAAGCGGTACAAGAGACGTTGGGCTCACGCGTGGAGTATGCGGTCCAAGAACAACAGCTCGGTACGGGCCATGCGGTACAGATGGCAGAAGCTGAACTCGCAGGCAAACCTGGCGCGACGCTCGTCGTTTGCGGCGATACACCGCTATTGACAGCGGAAACGCTCGAGGCGTTGTTGGCCCATCACGAGGCGCAACAGGCAAAAGTGACCGTGTTGACTGCGATTGCTGATGATGCGACTGGATATGGCCGCGTCATCCGCGGTGAAGACGGAAATGTCACAAAAGTCGTCGAGCATAAAGATGCGTCTGACACTGAACTAGAGATCCGTGAAATCAACACCGGAACGTACGTGTTCGATAACGAGCTCTTGTTTGATGCATTGAAGCAAGTCGGGAACAACAACGCTCAAGGCGAGTACTACTTGCCGGACGTCATCTCGATTGCGAAAGAAGCAGGCGAAGTCGTGGCAGCACACACGGCGCCGACATTCGATGAAACGATTGGCGTCAACGATCGTGTCGCTCTCTCACAAGCTGAAGCGGTCATGCGCAAGCGGACGAACGAACGCCTCATGCGTGAAGGTGTCACATTCATGGATGCAGCTTCGACATACATCTCACCAGATGCCGTCATCGGTTCGGATACGATCATCTATCCAGGGACGGTCATTCTCGGGAAAACGATTATCGGTTCAGAGTGCGTGATTGGTCCAAATTCAGATATCCGCAATAGCGTCATCGAAGACGGTGCGACGGTTCGTCAATCGGTCGTAAGTGACAGCCGTGTCGGAACTGAAGCACAGGTCGGGCCGTTCGCCCATCTTCGTCAACAAGCAGTCCTCGGCGCGAATACGCGCGTCGGTAACTTCGTGGAAATCAAAAAATCAACGTTCGGAGACGGTGCGAAAGCATCACATCTCAGCTATATCGGAGATGCTTCGATCGGGGAACGCGTCAACCTCGGCTGTGGCTCGATCACGGTCAACTATGACGGCAAGAACAAGTTCGAAACGGTCGTCGAAGCCGATGCATTCGTCGGCTGCAATGTGAACTTGATCGCTCCGGTGAAAGTCGGAAAAGGCTCAATCGTAGCAGCCGGTTCGACGATCACGGATGACGTTCCTGAAGAGGCGCTTGCGATCGCACGCGAACGCCAAACGAATAAAGAAGGTTACACGAAACGATAAGTTGCTGCCTATTATTATGGAAAACGATGGAGGAGAATCCTAAACATGTCTACTGTATATGAACGTGAAATTCGCCTATTTAGCTTAAACTCAAACCGCCCACTCGCCGAAGAGATTGCCAAGGAAATTGGTATCCCGCTCAGCGATTGCCAAGTGAAGCGGTTTAGCGACGGAGAACTTTACATCAACATCGAGGAGAGCGTGCGAGGCGATGATGTGTACATCATTCAATCGACGAGCTCACCGGTGAACGAGACGCTCATGGAGTTACTCGTCATGATCGATGCGTTGAAACGGGCATCGGTTCGGACGATTAATGTGGTTATGCCGTACTATGGCTACGCCCGCCAAGACCGCAAGGCGCGCTCGCGTGAGCCGATTACAGCGAAACTTGTCGCTGATTTATTGACGGTTGCAGGTGCCACACGTTTAATCACGATGGACTTGCATGCTGCTCAAATCCAAGGTTTCTTCAATATCCCAGTAGACCAATTGTTAGGTGTTCCACTCATCTCGACGTATTTTGAGACAGAAGAATTCAAAGCGAAAGACATTGTTGTCGTCTCACCGGACCACGGTGGCGTCACACGTGCCCGTAAGCTTGCAGAGCGCTTGAAGGCTCCAATCGCCATCATCGACAAGCGTCGCCCTGAAGCGAACGTGGCCGAAGTCATGAACATCGTTGGCAGCGTCGAAGGCAAGACGGCCATCTTGATTGATGACATCATTGATACAGCTGGAACGATCACGCTTGCGGCTGACGCGATTGTTCAGGCGGGAGCAAAAGAAGTATACGCTTCATGTACGCACCCGGTGTTATCTGGACCGGCGATGGAACGGATCGACAACTCGTCAATCAAAGAACTTGTTGTCTTGAACACGATCGACTTAGAAGGTCGCGAATGTTCAAGCAAAATCAAGCAGATGTCGGTTGCCCGTTTGCTTGGAGAAGCGATCATGCGTGTCCACGAGCACAAATCGGTGAGCACACTGTTCGATTAAAAAAACGAGGCCCGAAGGCGTTCGCCTTTGGGCTTTTTTGTTCAGGAGGAATAAGATGAAATGTATCGTCGGCCTCGGGAATCCAGGCAAAAAGTATGAGATGACCCGTCACAACGTCGGATTTTTGGCGATTGATCGCCTTGCCGACAAGCATGGGATCAAACTCGATGAAGCCAAGTTTAAAGCATTGATTGGAACGGGAAGAATCAAGGGAGAACGTGTCGTCCTCGTCAAACCGCTCACGTATATGAATTTATCAGGCGAGTCGGTCCGTCCGATTTTAGATTATTATAAGATTGAGATTGACGACTTGCTCGTCATTTATGATGACTTGGACATGGTGCCAGGAAAGCTGCGGTTCCGTCCGAAAGGCAGTGCCGGCGGACATAACGGCATCAAGTCGTTGATTCAGCATTTAGGCACACAAGACTTTAAACGTCTGAAACTGGGGATTGGCCGTCCGCCGCATCCGATTAAAGTGGTCGATTGGGTGCTTATGAACTACCGTAAAGAAGACATGCCAGAATTAAATGATACGCTCGATCAAGCTGTGTCCGCCGCAACCGATTTTGTGGATACTGAATGGATTGCGCTCATGAATCGATATAACTAAAGGGTCAACGTACCCTTTTTTGTCGTATGAGGTGGAGGAAAACAAATGAATGCTCTAGAGAAATTCATGGTGACGTTACCTGAGACGAACGTGATTCGGGAGCGGTTGCCAAAAGTCGATCGACAACTCGTCACCGGATTGACGACAAGTGCCAAGGCGCTTGTATTGGCGGGTTTGGCGAAAAATTCGCCAAGACGTCTCGTCGTCGTCACGCATAACATGTATCAAGCACAAAAAATGTACGATCAACTCGAGTCGCTCATCGGTCCGAGCAAAACGTTGCTTTATCCGATTGATGAGACGCTCGCTGGCGAACTATCCCTCACATCGAGCCCAGAATTGCTTGCCGCTCGGATTGAGGCTCGGACACGTCTCCTTGACGAAACGGGAGGCGTCCTTGTCGTGCCGCTCGGTGGCTTACGCCGTTATATCCCGAACCCGTCAGACTGGCAAACGAGTCATCATCACATCAAACCTGGACAAGAGCTCGATTTAAAGCCGTTCGCCGAGACGCTCATCACGCTCGGTTATGAACGGACGGCCACCGTGACCGCACCGGGTGAATTCTCCGTCCGCGGTAGTATTTTAGACGTCTATCCGCTCACGGCAGCGCGCCCGTATCGCATCGATTTGTTCGACACCGAAGTCGATTCCATCTTTACGTTTGATGCCGAGACGCAGCGTTCGCTAGGTGTCGTCGGCGAAGCGGTCATTCCACCCGCCACTGAGTTCATCGCCTCACGCGACCAGTTGCAGCAGGCCGGACAAGCACTCGAACGTCAATATGAGCGGACGCTTTCGCTCATTGAGACCGAGACGATTCGGCAAGCGCTTGAGGACGGAATCGCCCGGGACATCGAACAGTTCGGTCGAGGCGAGGTTCCTGAAAAAGTTGGGAAGTACACACCGCTCCTGTATAGCTCGACGCTCCTCGATTATGTTGGGGCGGAAGCGGTGTTGATGTTAGATGAAGTGGCACGGATTGAAGATGCTGCCGACGTGCAAGACCGCGAAGAAGCGGAATGGTTCTCGTCGCTCATCGAACGAGGGGAGTCGGTCAGCAACTACACGCTCGCCGTCCCGATGCATAAAGTATTCCGTACGTTGAAGCAAGTCGCGTTCTCCTTGTTGCCGTCACGACGGTCCGGAATTCCGGAGACGAACACGGTCCACCTCAGCTGTCGCCCGCTCCCGGCGTTTCATGGCCAGATGCACTTATTGAAACAAGAAGTCGAACGGTGGCAACAAGGTGACCATCGCATCGTCTTCTTGGCAGGCGATCAAACACGGGCCGATAAAGTAGTGGAGTTGCTTGACGATTATGGAATCTCATCCACGTTCACAAATGTGGACGGTGAGCTGTTGCCGCGTCACGTCCATGTTATGATCGGCCAAATCGAAGGCGGCTTTGAACTCTCGACGAGCCGTCTCGTCGTCGTTTCCGAAGAAGAACTGTTCAAGCGCGTCACGAAGCGGAAACGTCAGACGAAGAATTTGACGAACGCCGAACGGATTAAAAGTTACCAAGAATTGAAGCCGAACGACCATGTCGTCCACATCCATCACGGAATCGGGAAGTACCTAGGCATCAAGACGATTGAAGTCGGCGGCATTCATCAAGACTACTTACATCTCGTCTATGCCGGCGACGATGCGCTGTACGTCCCCGTCGATCAAATCGATCTCGTTCAAAAGTATGTCGGGGCCGAAGGTAAAGAGCCGAAGATTTACAAACTCGGCGGAACCGAGTGGAAGAAGGTCAAATCGAAAGTCGCCAAATCGGTGGAAGACATCGCCGATGAACTGATCAAGCTGTACGCGGCGCGTGAAGCGTCCGTCGGCTATGCGTTCCCAGGTGATGACGAAGAGATGAGCCAGTTCGAAAGCTCGTTCCCGTACGCAGAGACAGAAGACCAAGTCCGCTCCATCGCCGAAATCAAAGCGGACATGGAACGGTCGCGGCCAATGGACCGTCTCCTTTGCGGCGATGTCGGTTACGGCAAGACGGAAGTGGCGATTCGAGCCGCGTTCAAAGCCGTGCTCGCCGGGAAGCAAGTCGCGTTCCTCGTGCCGACGACCGTGCTGGCGCAACAACATTACGAGACGATGCTCGAACGGTTCAGTGAATTTCCAATCAACGTCTCTGTCATGAGCCGCTTCCGCTCGAAAAGCGAGATGGCGGCGACGAAAAAAGGCTTGAAAGAAGGGACGATTGACGTCGTCGTCGGGACGCACCGCGTCTTGTCGAAAGATGTGACGTTCGCCGACCTCGGTCTCGTCATCATTGATGAAGAGCAGCGGTTCGGGGTCAAGCACAAGGAACGGCTCAAGCAGTTGAAGACGAATATCGACGTCTTGACGCTGACGGCGACACCGATTCCGCGGACACTCCACATGTCGATGATCGGCATCCGGGACTTGTCGGTACTCGAGACACCGCCGGAGAACCGCTACCCGGTGCAGACGTATGTCATGGAATACGATGGTATCGTCTTGCGGGAAGCACTTGAGCGCGAACTCGCGCGAGGCGGACAGGCATTCTTCCTCTACAACCGCGTCGAAGGCATCGAGCGGAAGGCAGAAGAGATTCGCGCTTTGTTACCGGAGGCACGCATTGCGACGGCACACGGTCGGATGACCGAGACAGAACTCGAGAGCCAGCTCATCAGTTTCCTAGAAGGGGAAGCGGATGTGCTCGTCTCGACGACGATCATCGAGACCGGCATCGATATCCCGAACGTGAACACACTCATCGTCCACGATGCGGACAAGATGGGGCTGTCACAGCTGTATCAGTTGCGCGGACGTGTCGGGCGTTCCAACCGGATTGCCTACGCCTACTTCACGTATCGGAAAGATAAGCGTTTGACCGAGGTCGCGGAGAGCCGGCTACAGGCCATTAAAGAGTTCACGGAGCTCGGGAGCGGGTTCAAGATTGCGATGCGCGACTTATCGATTCGCGGCGCCGGAAATCTGCTCGGGGCCCAACAGTCCGGGTTCATTGATTCGGTCGGATTCGACTTATACTCACAAATGTTGTCTGAAGCCATCGAGGAACGGAAAGACCGGATGCGCGGACAGGCGAAACAAGTCGTCTTCAAACCGGAAATCGCGTTCCAAGCGGATGCGTATATTCCGGACGACTATTTATCGGACAGCGAATTGAAAATCGAGATGTACAAACGCTTTAAGTATGTCGATACACCAGAAGCGTTGTTCGCCCTCCAGGACGAGTTGATTGAACGGTTCGGCGAATTCCCGGAACCGGTCGCGCTCCTCATCCAACTGACGCGTCTGCGCATCTATGGCGAGATGGCGAAAGTGGCGCGCATCAAACAGTCTCCGGGCCGCATCGAGATGGTATTGTCGCTCGAATCGACGACGGCGCTCGACGTGCCGTCATTCATGGAATGGACGATGCCGCTCGGTCGGAAACTCGGTGTCGGACAAGACAACGGTGCCCTCAAATTGTCGCTCAGTGGCCGCATGCCGGTCGTCGAACTGTTGAACGATGCCGATACGGTGCTTGAGGAGCTCGTGAAGAGGTTGGCGCATGCGGTCGCCAAGTAAGTTTGCGACCGGCGTCGTCTTATTTGCGCTCGCGGGCTATCTTTCAAAGTTCATCAGTTTCGCTTACCGAGTGCCTTACCAAAATATCGCCGGAGACTTCGGGTTGTATGCCTATCAGACGGTGTATCCATTTGCCGCGATCGTCGCTTCGCTCGGCATGTATGCGATGCCGGTCGTGATTGCCAAAATCGGTGTCGGGGCACATGGACCGAGGCGAAAGCTCGAAGTGTTATGGGGCAGTTTTTACGCCTTGCTCGGTTTAGCCGTCATCCTTGTCGTCACGATGTGGATGCTAGCACCTGTCATCGCCCGTCTCCTCGGGGACATGGAACTCGCACCGACGCTGCGGATCATCAGCCTGAGTTATTTACTCATGCCAGCTTTGGCGGTGCTCCGCGGTTCGTTTCAGTCCGTCGATGACTTGCGGCCGAGTGCGATTTCTCAAGTGCTCGAGAACCTCGTTCGCGTCACGGTATTGCTCATCGCCTTGTTGATTGGCGTGCGCTTCGGCCAAGACGCCTATACACTCAGTCGATACGCGTATGGGGCGACGCTCGTCGGAGGTGTCATCGCCATCGTCATCTTGTCATTATGGGCGAAGCAGTTACGGCTCGTACCGGTACAACCCACGACGTTGCGGTCTGTCCTTCGAATCTTACTGACGACGGGGTTTGCCGTCGGTTTCGCCTCGCTCGGGATTTTATGGATGCAACTCGTCGACTCGTTCACGATTGTCAATCTGATGGGCGGGGATTATGCGGCGAAAGTCGGCAAAGGGGTATTTGACCGAGGTTATCCGCTCGTTCAATTCGCGATTCTTTTCACGACGGCGCTCGGAATGGCAAACGTCCCGAACTTGGTGCGGCATTATCGTGCCGGTCGTATCGAAGCGACCTCTTCCGGACTCAGTTCGATGATTCGCGTGACGACAACGGTCGCCGCTGCGGCCACAATCGGCTTGATGGGTGTCATGTTCCCGTTGAATGTCGCGCTATTTGAGAACGCGGCCGGGACGACAGCGCTCGTCTTGCTCTCGACGAGTACGTTCGCCGCGTCGCTTGCCGTGGCGAGCATGACGTGTCTACAGGCGATTGATCGGGAACGCACAGCTGCTGTCGGTATGATTCTCGCCATCGGCGTGAAGCTCGGCAGCAACTTGTGGCTCGTCCCTTACTATGGCATCGCCGGGGCTGCCCTCGGGACCTCGATTGCCTTTTTAGCGATGGCCGCGTTCAATTTCAATCGGCTCGATCAAATCATCCCGCTCGGCATGCTCCGGTTTCGACATTATGGACGTCTCGTCAAAGCGGTGGCGCCGATGGGTGTCATCTTGCTCGGCTTGAACGTCATGGCGCTGGATGGCCTGACGCATCGTCTCGATGCCCTCATCTGGCTCGTCTTCATGCTCGTGCTCGGGGCCGGCATTTATGTCTGGCGGTTATGGAAAGAACAAATTTTGACGATAGAAGAATGGGAAATGATTCCGTTCGGAGGTCGTCTCATCAATCTGCTAGAAAAAAAGGAGAACTGATATGAGTTACGGAATTACGGTCGTCGGCCTCGGGTCTGGCGAACTTGATCAACTACCGCTCGGTGTCTATCGTCATTTGAAGCAGCAACCGCTCGTTTGGTTGCGCACGAAAGAACACCCTGTCGTCAGCGAACTTGAGGCGGAAGGCGTGACGTTCGAATCGTTTGATGCGATTTACGAAGCGAGTGACACGTTCGAGGACGTCTACCGACAAATCGTTGAGACGTTGCTTGAAAAGAGTGAAGAGCTAGCCATCACCTATGCCGTACCGGGACATCCGTTCGTGGCGGAGCGGACGGTCGAGTTGCTCGTCGAACAAGGTGCGGACGTCACGTTCCTCGGCGGTCAGAGCTTTTTGGACGCCATGTTCCAAGCCCTCCGCATCGATCCAATCAACGGCTTCCAATTACTCGATGCGACGGCGCTCGATGTCGAACGGATTCAAGTGACTCAACACGTATTGATTGGTCAAGTGTATGACGGGTTCGTGGCCGGAGACGTGAAAGTCCAATTGATGGAACGATATCCGGATGAGCATATCGTCAAACTCGTGACAGCCGCTGGGACAAAACATGAGCGGGTCAGTGAAATCCCGCTCTATGAGATGGACCGCGTGGCAGAAGTCGACAACTTGACGACGCTCTATGTGCCGCCGTTGACGGACGAGACGCATTTGGCGCGCGAATTTTCGACGTTGAAGCACATCATTGCGACGCTCCGCGGTCCGGACGGCTGCCCGTGGGACCGGAAACAGACGCATGAGTCGCTCCGCAAATATTTGCTCGAAGAAGCGTATGAATTGATTGAAGCAATCGATACGGAAGACGATGATGCGATTGTCGAAGAGCTCGGTGATGTGTTGCTTCAAGTCATGCTCCACGCCCAAATCGGAGCGGACGAAGGCTATTTTGATATTCGAGACGTCATTGGCACCGTCAGTGAGAAGATGGTCCGCCGTCATCCTCATGTGTTTGGGGATGTGACGGTCGATGATGCCGATGAAGTGGTGACGAATTGGAATGCGATTAAACAAGTGGAAAAAGGGGAAAAGAGAAAATCGCAGCTAGATGGAGTTCTCATGACGCAACCTGGTTTGATGCGGGCCGAGCAATTGCAGAAGAAAGCTGCGCAAGTCGGTTTCGAATGGGACGATGTTCAAGGTGCGTTCGAGAAATTGGAAGAAGAACTCCACGAGTGGAGAAGTCAGCCTGAAGATGAACGAGAACTTGGGGATGTCCTCTTCTCAATCGTCAACGTGGCGCGCTATTTCAAGTTGAACGCCGAGCAGGCGCTCGAACGAACCAATCAAAAATTTAAGAGACGATTCGAATACATTGAAGCGAACGGCTCCCTCGAAGAGATGACGCTCGAAGAGATGGATCGGC
The DNA here is from genome assembly GCF_018618175.1 of Exiguobacterium sp. s50. Taxonomy (NCBI): domain Bacteria; kingdom Bacillati; phylum Bacillota; class Bacilli; order Caryophanales; genus Exiguobacterium; species Exiguobacterium sp. s50. The sequence goes on along the minus strand of NZ_JACSLP010000013.1, from coordinate 18,591 downwards.
TCTGGGATGAAGCGAAGGAGAAGGGATTATGAGACTAGACAAGTTTTTGAAAGTATCCCGCTTGATTAAGCGGCGTACGTTGGCGAAAGAAGTCGCCGACCAAGGCCGGATTCAATTGAACGGACAAGTAGCGAAAGCGAGCACCGACGTCAAAGTCGGTGACGAGTTACAAATTCGATTCGGGAACAAGCTCGTCACGGTCGTCATTGACTCGATTGCCGAGCATGCCCGCAAAGAGGATGCGAAAGAAATGTACCGCTTGCTCAAAGAAGAAAAGGTGAACAGTGGTACGGAAGCGTAAAAAAAAGGTATACTGAACGTAACAGGACAGGAGGAAGGTGATTCGATGAATGGACGTAACCCGATGGAACGCAAACAGCGGATTCGGGCTCTTGATGAACGGAGAGAACAGCTGGAAAAAGAACAGAACCGGCGACGTATCCATCTTCGACGCCGCCTGGCTGCGGCCTCACTTCTCTTTTTGTTAATGGTTGTCTTCATCGGTCAAAGTTACTTCTCGAAAGTCGGATATGTGTCCGAGCAAGAACGGAAACAAAATGAAGCGCAAGTCGAACTTCGGGAAACGAAGGACGAACAATCAGAACTGAAAGAGCAGGTCGAGCGTTTACAAGACGAAGAATACATCGCCAATCTAGCGCGCAACGAGCTGTTGTTCTCGAAAGATGGCGAGATTATTTTTTACTTCTCACCAGAGGAATAAGTGGGTTCGTTGACCGTTGACGAATCGACTCGTATAATTGTAGGGAATCAATCAAAAAAAGGAGTACATTATTTTATGTCAATTGAAGTAGGAAGCAAGGTACAAGGTAAGGTTACAGGGATTACGCATTTCGGAGCGTTCGTAGAACTTCCAAATGGCAAAACGGGTTTGGTGCACATCAGTGAAGTGGCAGATTCTTACGTCAAAGACATCAATGAAGTGCTAACGGTCGGTCAAGAAGTGACGGTCAAAATCTTGAACGTCGAAACAGATGGCAAAATCGGGTTGTCTATCAAAAAGGCCGTCGATCGCCCTGTCAGTGAACGTCCAGAGCGTCCAGCCGGCGAGCGTTTCTCTCGTGGCCCACGCCCGGGCGGCCCGGGTCAAGGCGGCCCACGCCCAGGTGGTCCAGGACAAGGTGGCCCACGCGGTGGCGGCGGTCCACGCGGTGGCGGTCCACGTGGTGGCGGCGGCGGACGTCGTGAAGTACGCCGTGAGCCAGAAACGTTCGATACGTTGATGAGCAAGTTCTTGAAAGACAGCGACGAGCGCTTGACGACGTTAAAACGTCAAACCGACTCAAAACGCGGTGGACGTGGAGCCAAGCGCGGGTAACCCTTCGTAAACCATCAGCTTCTACTCGTAACGATAGACGGTCTTCCTCAAGAAGACGACGAACCACAGACTTTTATAGTCTGTGGTTTTTTTGATTCTTTTTTTGTTATGAAAAATAACTAAAAAGGGTTGCATTTTTTCGGGGAAGCGAGCACAATAGGGAACATGAAAAAATAGTTATGTTTTATAAGTGAAAGGTGAGAATGAAGATGAATGGATGGAAACTGTGGTTGGCGGAATGGAGAAGCATCGGGAAGAATCCTCGGGTCTGGGTCCCGATTCTCGCGGTCGCACTCGTACCGCTCATGTATGCCGGGATGTTCTTATGGGCGTTTTGGGATCCGTATGGACAGATGAAAGACTTGCCGGTGGCGATCGTGAACGAAGACCAGGGAGCGACGTTCGACGGGGAGCAACTTGCCGTCGGGGACGAACTCGTTGAGAAGTTAAAGACGTCTGAGGCGTTCGAATTTATCGAGACGACGAAACAAGAAGCCGAGTCAGGGTTGAACGATCATGACTATTACATGGCGATTGAGATTCCGGCAAACTTCTCAGAAAAAGCGACGACGGCGCTCAGCGAAAAACCTGAGAAGCTTGAACTCAAATATATCGCCAATGAATCGTATAACTTTTTAGCGGCTCAAATCGGCGGTTCCGCGATGGAGCAAGTGAAAGGTGAACTGTCAACCGAAGTCGCGAAACAGTACGTCAGTGCGATGCGTGACGGGATTCAAGATGCCGCTGCTGGACTCGATGAAGCGGCGGCTGGGGCGGGAAAACTAGCAGATGGATCGCAGACGGCCGAACAGGGGGCGACCCAATTGGCCGACGGGACCGCATTGCTCGCTTCAAAACAACAAGAATTGGCTGACGGGGCGAGTCGGTTGAATGAAGGTGTGGCCCAACTCGAGACAGGGACGACGGAATTGGCGAAGGGAAGCCAGCAAGTTTATGCAGGTAGCGCCGCCTTATCAGACGGGGCACGTCAAGTGAATGACGGGGCGTCTGCCCTTCAAGACGGAACGAGCCAACTTGTCGAAGGGACAGACACGTTCGCCTCGAAGTTGGAGGAATTGCACAGCGGGACGGCTTCTCTCAATCAAGGCGTTCAACAACTCGCGGCCGGGATTCAGCGTTCGAAGGACGGCAGTGAGCAATTGAGTGCCGGTTCAAATGAATTGGCGGCCGCGATGACGGCGGCGAAAGAAGGGAATGCCGCCTTGATGGCAGGAGAGACGGAACTCGTGGCCGGAATCGGTCAGATGAAGACAGAAGTGTTGGCCAGTCAAGATCAGTTGATGGCCCAGCTGTCAGCACTCGCCGAGGCAGGGAAACCTGCTTCACCAGAGATGCTACAGGCGATTGTTGCCCAATTGGCGGAAGGTCAAACAGCGACAGCCGCTGGATTCGATGCACTGTCCGCGGGAGCGACGCGTGTGAAAGAAGGACAGGCCGCGCTCGGTGACGGATTGACGCAAGCAGAGGCTGGTGCCAATGAACTCGCTTCGGGACTGGTGACGTTACGTGACGGACAAGCCGAGCTCGCAAGCGGGGCACAGGCGTTGGCGGATGGGTCGACCCAAGTGGAACAAGGGGCGCAAACGGCAGCCGTGAGTTCGAAAGAGTTGGCTTCGGCAAGCAATCGCTTAAACGCCGGCGTCGGAGCGTTGAAAGACGGGACCGCCGAACTCGCGTCCGGCAGTACGCAGTTGACCGAGGCGACGGGCGCCTTGTCAGAGGGGAGTTCGAAACTCGCGGACGGGGCGAAGAGCGCCGGCGCGGGCACGAATACACTCGCGAACGGGGCTGTACGTTTGGCAGAGGGCGGTAAAGACCTCCAGTCAGGTAGCGACCAGCTCGCAGACGGAGTGTCCGAACTTGCGGCTGGTAACAGCAAGTTACGGGACGCGCTCGCCGATGGGGCCGAAGCGGCCGCAATCGACATCCGAGACGATAACGTCGACATGATGGCCGGACCGGTCACGGTCGTCAACGAATCGATTCACAAGGTCCCGAACTACGGAACGGGTTTTGCACCGTACTTCATGTCACTCGGACTATTCGTCGGGGCTCTCTTGCTCTCGATAGTCTATCCGCTGTACGATCCGGCTGGAAAACCGAAACGCAGCCTGTCATGGCTCGTCTCAAAATCAGGTGTGTTGCTCGTTATCGGATTTATTCAAGCGCTCGTCTTGGATGTGGCGATGGTCATGTTGCTCGGACTTGAAGTCGAGGCGCCGCTCCAGTTCTTCGGATTCAGTTGGCTCGTCAGCATCACGTTCCTCTTAATCGTGCAGCTACTCGTCACGACGCTCGGAAATCCGGGCCGTTTCGTAGCCATCGTCTTATTGATCCTTCAATTGACGACGTCGGCTGGAACGTTCCCGCTCGAACTGATTCCGAGCGCCCTCCAACCGTTTAACGCCTGGTTGCCGATGACATACACCGTATCGGGCTATAAAGAAATCTTGTCAGCGGACGGCTGGAGCTACCTGCAACAAGCAATCATCTATTTGGCGTTCGTCTCAACCGCTTGCTTCTTCCTGCTATGGGGATATTTCCGCATCGCTTGGAAGAAAAAATATCGGCTGACGACGTCAGAAGCGTGATGCACAACGAACTGAAAATCGTGTATAGTGGATAAGACGACACTATACACGATTTTTTTGTGAAAAAACTTTTAAAAAAGAATTGACACTGGCGTGGGTACTGGTTATTATAGAAAATGTGCTTAGGACACAACAATAACATGGCGGTGTAGCTCAGCTGGCTAGAGCGTACGGTTCATACCCGTGAGGTCGTGGGTTCGACTCCCTCCGCCGCTACCATTTTATTTAGGCCCGTTGGTCAAGCGGTTAAGACACCGCCCTTTCACGGCGGTAACACGGGTTCGAATCCCGTACGGGTCACTTACCTAAGCGAAAAGAAGCCATCTCACTCGAGATGGCTTCTTTTGTTATATCAAGGAGGCGGACGGATGACGAGAGTATTGGTTGCCGTGTCCGGTGGAATCGATTCGGTCGTCTTGTTGGATCGGGTCATTCGGAACGGTATGGAAGTGGGCGTGGCCCATGTCCATCATGGACTGCGTCCCGAGTCGGATGAAGAGTATGAATTTGTGCGACGTTTGGCCGACAAGTACGACGTGCCATTTCATGGCAAACGGCTCGCTTTCCCGAACGGCGGTTCGCAGGCGAGTTACCGGACGGCACGATATGCGTTCTTTGAACAGGTTATGCAGAAGTTCGGATATACACAACTGATGACGGCCCATCACGCGGATGACCAACTCGAGACCGTCCTCATTCAACTGCAGCGTAACGTCGTCGAAGTGACGGGGATTCCTGAGCGTCGTCCGTTCGCAGGAGGAGAACTCGTTCGTCCGCTCTTATCGGAACCGAAGCGGGAATTGATTGCCTATGCCAAACGATACGGACTTGAATGGCGAGAAGATGCGAGCAACGCCACGACCGAATATTTGCGCAATCAAGTGCGGCATCAGATCGTGCCCCAGCTCCTCGCGTCGCAACCGGATCTTGTTCAAGTTGTGAGCGAAACAGCTCGGCATCAACGCGAACTGTGGCGGACCCGCTACCGACAGATGGAGAATTGGATCCAGGACAACGTGCGGCTTGAGATGAAAGCGTTTCACGTGAAATCGGATAACTTGATGTGTCTAAATCCTGTCGAACGATACACCGTCGGGCGCCTGCTATCAATGCGCTACGGGGTAGAGGTGGGGACCGCGATCGACCGTCTGTTAACGAGTGCCCAAGGTTCTGGCCACTTCGACTTAGAGGGGCCATGGGGCCTGCGGAAACAAGACGGGTTCTTATCGTTACAGGCAACTGGTCAATCGCTCCTAGCCCCACACAAACAAGTGGTAACGACCTTCCCAGCACATGTAGTGTTCGGGACTTCGTTATTCTCACTAGACGTTGAGGATGATACGGACGGCATCCCGCTCGAGGCAATCGAGTTGCCGTTGATCATCCGCTCTGTTGAGGCTGGGGACGCGATGAAACTGTCCATCGGGACGAAAAAAGTCGCCCGCATCTTCATTGACGCGAAGATTCCGCGAGAAAAACGGCCTTTTGTCCCATTGGTAGTTGACGCAACGGGACGGATTATCGCTATAGTAGGGGTAAGAGTTTCCGATTTTCCGGATAAGTCGGGTGCGATGTGCCCACGATTAATGGTAAAATGATGATTGTGTCGGATAAGAAAGAGGAGGATTTTAAGATGTCATTAATGAACGATATGGAGAAAGTACTGATTTCAAGCGAAGAGATTCAAGGTAAAGTGAAAGAACTCGCTACAACACTTAGCGAAGAATATAAAGAAGAGTTTCCACTCCTCGTCTGCGTGTTAAAAGGTGCGATGCCATTCATGTCAGACCTAGTCAAAGAAATGGACATCCATTTAGAAATGGATTTCATGGACGTGTCGACGTACCATGGCGGAACGTCATCGACGGGTGAAGTTAAAATTGAGAAAGATTTAAATACATCTGTAGAAGGACGCGACATCTTGATTGTAGAAGATATCATTGATAGTGGACTCACGCTCGGCTATCTCGTCGACCTGCTCAAGTACCGCAAAGCCAAATCGGTTAAAATCGTGACGCTTCTCGATAAACCGACGGGCCGCAAGAACGGATTGTCGGCAGATTATAGCGGTTTCGTTATTCCGCACGAGTTTGTTGTCGGCTATGGTCTCGATTACGAAGAGAAATATCGTAACCTTCCGTACGTCGGTGTGCTCAAGCCGAGCATTTACGGGGGCTAACGTTTTTCTTTTGAAAATGCGTCGTGTTAAGATAAAAGAAATACCCAAAGTATACACATATACTGAATGGGCGAGAACATCGTTTCTCGGAATAGGAGGCAGAGAATGAATCGTGCAGTGAAAAACACCTTAGTTTTCGGTGTGATTTTCCTAGCCTTGATCTTGTTCCTTCAATATTTACAAAACCCGAATAGCCAGAGCGAGACGCTCACGTATTCGAAGTTCTTGGAATATGTGGAAGAAGGTCGGATTGAAACGGCAACCGTACAAGAAATTCCGGGAGCCATCTCAATTACAGGAGATCTAACAGGAGACGAAGATCAGCGTTTTGAAACGAATATCCCGGCCAACGAGGCCGAATACGCCGAAGTGCTCTCGTCACTTCGCGCGGATACCGACATCAAAATCGAAGAAGCAGAGTCGAGTGGTAGCTGGTTCAGCATCGTATTCGCGATCTTACCGTTCATCATCATCTTCATCTTATTCTTCTTCTTGCTCAACCAAGCCCAAGGTGGCGGTGGTGGTGGTCGTGTGATGAACTTCGGGAAATCGAAGGCGAAATTATACGATCAAGAGAAGCGTCGTGTGACGTTTGAAGACGTTGCCGGAGCAGATGAAGAGAAGCAAGAGCTCATCGAAGTCGTTGAATTCTTGAAAGACCCACGTAAGTTCTCGAAACTCGGGGCACGGATTCCGAAAGGTGTCTTGCTTGTCGGTCCTCCGGGAACAGGTAAAACATTGCTCGCTCGTGCAGCTGCAGGAGAAGCCGGTGTACCGTTCTTCTCAATTTCAGGTTCTGACTTCGTCGAAATGTTCGTCGGTGTCGGGGCGTCACGTGTACGTGACTTGTTCGAGAATGCGAAAAAGAACGCACCGTGTATCATCTTTATCGATGAAATCGATGCGGTCGGACGTCAACGTGGCGCTGGCCTCGGTGGTGGACATGACGAGCGTGAACAAACGCTTAACCAACTTCTTGTCGAGATGGATGGATTCAGTGACAACGAAGGGATCATCATGATTGCCGCGACGAACCGTCCGGATATTCTTGACCCGGCCCTTCTTCGCCCAGGTCGATTTGACCGTCAAATCACGGTTGATCGTCCGGATGTTAAAGGCCGTGAAGCAGTCCTCAAAGTTCACGCCCGCAACAAGCCACTTGATTCGACAGTCGACTTGAAGTCGATTGCGCAGCGGACACCTGGATTCTCAGGTGCTGACCTTGAAAACTTATTGAACGAAGCGGCGCTCGTCGCAGCCCGGTCTGACCGTTCAGCGGTATCAGTCGTGGATGTCGAGGAAGCGATTGACCGCGTCATCGCCGGTCCTTCTAAGAAGAGCCGTGTCATCTCGGAGAAAGAACGACAAATCGTCGCCTATCATGAAGCGGGTCATACGATTATCGGGATTGAACTTGAGAATGCAGATGAAGTGCATAAAGTGACGATCGTTCCTCGCGGTAACGCAGGCGGCTATGTCGTCATGCTTCCAAAAGAAGATCGCTACTTCATGACGAAACCTGAGCTTGAAGATAAAATCGTCGGTCTCCTCGGGGGCCGCGTGGCGGAAGACGTCATCTTCGGTGAAGTGTCAACAGGAGCAAGCAATGATTTCCAACGTGCGACTGGTATCGCCCGGAAGATGGTCATGGATTACGGGATGAGCGACAAGCTCGGGCCGCTCCAACTTGGGTCAAACCATGGTGGACAAGTCTTCCTTGGCCGTGACTTCCAAACGGAACAGAACTACTCGGATGCGATTGCACAAGACATCGACCTCGAGATTCGTGATATCATCAACCGTTGTTACGCGAAAGCGAAACAAATCTTGACGGATCGTAGAGACGATCTCGAACTCGTCGCGAAGACGTTGCTCGAAGTCGAGACGCTCGATTCGAAACAGATTCGTCACTTGATTAAGACGCGCGAATATCTTCCGCACGAACCGGAAGAGCCGTCTGAACCATCGAAAGATGATGCAAGCGACGAAGCGAAGAAAGATGAGGCGGCCGTCAAGCACGGACAAGTCATCGATCAGCCTGGAGTCGTTCAAGAAGCGAAGCCGGATGTTGTCCCTGAAGGCGATAAGCCGGAAGCGACACCGACGGAACGCCCGAACAACGAATCACGGTAAGTGTAAGAGACGAATGCCCTAAACAAGGCATTCGTCTTTTTTCGTGTTATAATTCGAGCGAACTGTAATTGACAACAAAGTGAGGAACGCTATCATGATTTTAGTGATTGATGTTGGGAATACAAATATTGTCCTTGGGATGTATGACGGCGAGACACTCGTCCATCATTGGCGCATCTCGACAGACCGCACGAAAACGACCGATGAATACGGCATGCTCGTGAAATCACTGTTCGATCATTCGAACGTCTCATTCGATCAGATTGACGGTGTGATTCTGTCTTCGGTCGTTCCACCGGTCATCTTTCCGCTCGAGCAGATGTCGCAGCGTTACTTTAACGTCCGACCGATTGTCGTCGGTCCCGGCGTGAAAACCGGTCTCGACATTCATGTTGATAATCCGCGTGAAGTCGGAGCGGACCGCATCGTCAACGCGGTCGCTGGAATCGCCAAGTATGATGGACCGCTCATCATCGTCGATTTCGGAACGGCGACGACGTACTGCTATATTGATGAGAACCGCCGTTATCACGGAGGCGTCATTTCACCGGGGATCATGATTTCGGTCGAGGCGCTCTATCAACGGGCGGCCAAGCTGCCGCGCATCGAGCTCGCGACACCGCCTACGGTCGTTGGGAAAAATACAATTCAAGCGATGCAGTCCGGGACGTATTACGGCTATGTCGCACAAGTCGATGGCATTGTCGGTCGTATGAAACGTGAAGTCGGAGAAGCGACCGTGATTGCCACGGGCGGTCTCGCGCGTTTGATTAGCGAGCATGCAGAGACGATTGATGTCGTCGATTCATTTTTGACGCTCGATGGGCTTCGTCTCATCTATGAGCGCAACCAGAAATAAACTTAAAGGAGTTACTCGATATGATTCAACCAGAACAACAAGCATTACTTGACCAAATGAAAGCCGATTACCTCGTCCGTGCCCTCGGGTTCAACGGGGAAGTCCGCGCGTTTGCCGTCCGGACGACAAAAACAATCTTTGAAACGCAACTCCGTCACCAGACGACACCGGTCGCTTCAGCAGCGCTCGGTCGCACGATGACGATCGGGACGATGATCGGTGCGATGCAAAAAGGCGCCGCTCGCGTGACGCTCAAAGTCGAAGGCGATGGACCGATTGGGAAAATCATCGTCGATGCCGATGCGGCGGGAGACGTGCGCGGTTACGTGTCACATCCTCGTGTCGAAGGCGGCACGTTTGTGAATGATCACGGTTTGACAAAGTTGAAAGTCGGTGAAGCCGTCGGACGCGGGACGATCTCGGTCATTAAAGACCTCGGTTTGAAAGACTTTGTCGGCGGCTCGTCTGAGATTCAAACGGGTGAGATTAGCGAAGACTTCACGTACTACTTTGCGACGTCAGAACAAGTACCGTCAGTCGTCGGTGCGGGTGTGCTCGTCCTTCCAGAAGATGAATCGATTCTTGCGGCCGGTGGCATTATCGTTCAATTGATGCCGGATGCGTCAGAAGAGACGATTCAAGCGCTTGAACAGGCGCTCAAGACGTTCCCGCCAGTGTCGGTCCTCATCGGTGAAGAGAAAACACCGGAAGAAATGCTCCATATGCTCCTTGGCGACAGCCTCGAAGTGTTGGATCAAAAACCGGTTCAATTTAATTGCACATGTGGCCGCGACCGTATGGAAAGCGCGATTATCGGGCTCGGTGCCGAAGAGATTCGTCACATGATTGAAGAGGATGGCGGCGCTGAAGCGGTTTGTCACTTCTGCGGCGAGAAATACCACTTCTCGGCGGAACAATTAGAAACGATGAAACAACAAGCACGTTGACCGCTTTACTCCAAATTGCATATTTTGAATCTGATAGGGTATGATTACAATATCGGAATAGTCGGAATTATGGAGGAGGAAATGAAATGCGTATCGTAGATTCAGTAACAGACTTGATTGGAAAGACACCGATTGTGAAGTTGAATGGATTGACTGGCGCTGAAGATGCCACGGTTTACTTGAAATTGGAGTATATGAACCCGGGCTCTAGCGTAAAAGACCGGATTGCGCTCGCTATGATTGAAGCGGCTGAACGAGAAGGGGTCTTGAAACCAGGAGATACGATTATCGAACCGACCAGTGGGAACACGGGAATCGGTCTCGCCATGGTCAGTGCGGCCAAAGGCTATAAAGCGATTTTGGTCATGCCGGAAACGATGAGCATGGAACGTCGCAATTTGCTTCGTGGCTACGGTGCCGAACTCATTTTGACGCCGGGTCCTGAAGGGATGGGCGGAGCGATTCGCCGTGCGACGGAAGAGGCTGAACAAAACGGTTATTTCCTCCCGCAGCAGTTTAACAATGAAGCTAACCCGAACGTGCACGAGATGACGACAGGACCTGAAATCGTCGACGCGTTCGATGCGTCAGGCCTTCAAGTCGATGCGTTCATCGCCGGCGTCGGGACAGGTGGAACAATCACGGGAGCGGGTAAAGTGTTGAAAGCCCACTATCCGAACGTTCAAATCCTAGCGGTCGAACCGGTCGATTCACCGGTCTTGTCGGGTGGTAAACCAGGCCCGCATAAAATCCAAGGGATCGGGGCCGGGTTCATCCCGTCGATTCTAGATACGGAGATTTATGAAGGTGTCCTTCAAATCACGACCGATCAGGCGTTCGAATACGCACGTCTTGCGGCCAAAACGAACGGCGTGCTCGGAGGCATCTCATCTGGGGCGGCGATCGCAGCGGCTGTCGATACGGCGAAACGTCTCGGCAAAGGGAAAAACGTGCTGGCAATCATCCCGTCAAACGGAGAACGCTACCTCAGCACACCGCTCTATCAATTCGATGAAGAATCAGATAGCGTACGCTCGTAAACAAACGGCAGTTACCGGGAGACAACTTCTTTCGGTAACTGCCTTTTCTTGTGTACAATTAAAGGCATGAATCAGTGGAACGGGGGAATGTGGCGTGAGACAAACAGCGTTCAAAACCATGAGTATGACAAAAGAGAAGATGTACGACACATATATGACATTGACGGAAGGGAAGAAGCATTATGCGTGGTTAGAGAGCGGACGCGTCGGCCGCTATACAATGGCCGGGATTGAACCGTTCGCTACGCTTCACGTGAAAGATGGGGTCGGAACGTTCGAGACATCAGAGGCGACGGAAACACTTTACGGTGACCCGCTCGACATCGTCGAAACAATCCGGACCCGGTACGCCACCGAGCGGCCAGCTGGCGCTCCCCCGTTTTTTGGCGGGATGATCGGTTATGTGAGCTATGATGTAGCCCGTACCCTCGAACGTTTACCACGGCAAGCGGCAGACGATTTGGCAACACCGGACGTCTCGTTCTTGCTGTTCGATGAAGTAGCGGTCTTCGATGAAGAAGAATCACTTTTATATATGCTCGTTACGACGGACAATCAGTTAGAAGTGAAACTCGATCGCTTTGTCGCCCTCTGGCACACCGAGACGCACTATTCGTTCCCACAGGTCGCGAGCGGAACGCTCGAACGTTCACGTTCATTGTCACAAGAGAATTTCGTGACGGCGGTGCAAAAGATTCAAGACTACATCGTCGAGGGCGATGTGTTCCAAGTGAACTTGAGCGTCCGGCAGTCGGAACCGCTACTCGCACACCCGCGTCACATCTACGACACGCTCCGGAAAGTGAACCCTTCACCGTATATGGGTTATTTCGTTGACGATTCGCTCACGATGGTGTCGGCTTCGCCGGAACTGTTGCTCGAGAAACATGGCGCCGCCATCTCGACCCGCCCGATTGCTGGGACGAGACCACGAGGACGAGATGAGGCGGAAGATCTGGAAATGGCTCGGACGCTGCTCGACAATGAGAAAGAGCGGGCCGAACACGTCATGCTCGTCGACCTTGAACGAAACGACTTGGGCAAAGTCGCGGCTTACGGGACAGTGCATGTCGATGAGCTGATGGTCATCGAGAAGTACTCGCACGTCCAACATATCGTCTCGAACGTGCGCGGTTTGATGCGGGACGGCGTATCGGGAGCCGAAGCACTCGGTGCGATGTTCCCGGGCGGCACCATCACCGGGGCACCGAAAATCCGGACGATGGAAATCATCGAAGAACTCGAACCGGTCCGACGCGGGATTTATACCGGCTCATACGGCTGGCTTAGTTGGGATGATGACCTCGTGTTCAACATCACGATTCGGACGATGGTCGTCAAGGACGGAATCGCCCATGTTCAGGCTGGTGCCGGGATTGTGATTGATTCGGATCCTGAAGCGGAGTACGCTGAATCACTTTCCAAGGCGAAAGCGCTATGGACGGCGAAAGAAAGGACGGAGACGACGGTATGATTTTACTCATCGATAACTATGACTCGTTCACATACAATTTAGTTCAATACTTTGGGGAGCTCGGTGAACAACTCGTCGTCCGTCGTAACGATGACATCACAATCGAGGAAATTGAAGTGCTCGCCCCAAGTTATCTCGTCATTTCGCCTGGTCCGTGCACACCGAGTGAGGCGGGTATCAGCATCGATGCGATTCAGGCGTTTGCCGGTCGCATCCCAATTCTTGGCGTCTGTCTCGGACATCAAGCGATTGCTCAAGCGTTCGGCGGAAAAGTCGTCCATGCCGAGCGGCTCATGCATGGTAAGACGTCAGCGATTCAACATGACGGAAACACGCTGTTTAACGGCATCCCGCAACAGACAATCGTGACACGCTACCATTCGCTCGCGGTCGAACGAGATACCTTACCGTCGTGCTTGAAAGTCACGGCCGAGACGGGCCTAGGAGAGATTATGGCACTCCGGCATGAAACGTTACCGATTGAAGGGGTGCAGTTTCATCCGGAAGCGATTTTGACAGAACACGGCAAAGACATGATTCGTAATTTCGTCGAGGTGTATCGTCATGTGGCTTTGGCATAACGGCGAACTTCGGGGCCGCTCTGAAGTAACGATTCCGGTGGAAGATCACGGATTTTTATATGGGATGGGCCTATTCGAGACGTTTCGAACGTTCAATGGCATCCCGTTCTTGTTTGATCTTCACTGGGAACGTCTCGAAAAGAGCTTAGCGGAACTATGGATTGATTTACCGTATACGAAACAAGAGATGGAGCAGGCGATTCAAGACGTCGTTCGTCAAAACGGGACCCCGAACCTGTATGTGCGCTTGAACGTATCCGCGGGGGTGGCGCCACTTGGACTCTACGACGGACGCTACACTCGTCCGAACGTGACACTGCTCGTCAAGCCGTTACCGGAATCGTTCCAGCCCACGGAAAAACGGCTGGAAGCCATCCCGTTTCCGAGAAGTCGGCCCGAAGCAGCATTCCGCTTAAAATCCCATCATTATATGAACAATATATTAGGGAAGCGCATGCTCGTTGATCGGGAGGCGGAAGGACTGTTCGCCGATGACTCAGGACATGTCGTAGAAGGGCTTGTCTCGAATATCTTCTGGGTCGAAGCTGACCAACTTTGGACGACGCCGCTCGCGACGGGACCTCTGGCTGGGGTCACGCGACGTTGGGTGATGGATACGTTTGATGTGAAGGAACGTGATGTGACGTTTGCTGAACTTACACAGGCAGACGAGATTTGGTTGACCAATTCGGTTCAACAGATTGCTCCGGTCACAGACTATGCCGGGAACAGTTATCCAGGAAAAGACGGGGCAAAATTTAAAGCATGTTGGTCTGTCTTGTTGCATGCGATTGAGAGGGAAGAAACGCGATGACAAAAATCATGGGAATTTTAAATGTGACACCGGATTCGTTTTCGGACGGAGGACGGTATACGGCGCTCGAACAGGCGGTCGCTCACGCCAAGCAACTCGTTCAAGACGGAGCGGACGCGATTGATATCGGCGGGGAATCGACACGGCCGGGAGCCCGGTTCGTCTCGGCGGAAGAAGAAATCGAGCGAGTCGTTCCTGTCATTCGTCAACTGAAGCAAGAGCTCGACGTGCTCATCTCGATCGATACGTACAAACCGGTGGTGGCAAAGGCAGCATTAGAAGCCGGGGCCGATATCATCAATGACGTCTGGGGCTCGAAGTGGGGCGATCAATCGATGGCACAAGTGGCACGGGCGTTTAACGTTCCCATCATCTTGATGCACAATCGCGACAATCGAAATTATGGCCATTTCATTGAGGAGGTCGTCGGTGACTTGTATGAATCGATTGAAATCGCTCAAGCGGCAGGTGTGCCGGATGAGATGATTTGGTTAGACCCGGGAATCGGCTTTGCGAAAGACTATGCGCAAAACATGGAGTTGATGAATCGACTCGACGTGATCACGAACCTCGGTTATCCGGTGTTACTCGGAACGTCGCGGAAATCATTTATCGGGCAAGCGCTTGATTTACCGACCGAAGAACGACTGGAAGGGACACTGGCGACGACGTGTCTAGGCATCATGAAAGGCTGTGCGTGGATTCGGGTCCATGACGTACGAGAGAATAAACGAGCGTCACTCATGATGGACGCGATGCTGGGAGGCGGACAAATTGGATAAGATGTTTGTGAATGGGATGCGTTTTTACGGCTATCACGGTGTGTTTGCAGAAGAGAATCGACTCGGTCAACGGTTTAACATCGATTTGATGTGTGAGTTGGATTTGGCGCCGGCTGGACAATCGGATGATTTATCAGACGGGGTCAGCTACGCCGGTCTCTATCAATTGACGGAAGACATCGTCACCGGGGAGCCAGTCAATCTACTTGAGGCGCTAGGCGAGCGCATTACGACGGCTGTTTTGGCCCACAGCGACAAGATTCAAAGCGTCACCGTCAAAGTGATCAAGCCGGACCCGCCCATCCCGGGTCATTATGACTCAGTCGCAATTGAGATGACACGGAGACGGAACGTATGATGTACGTAGCGCTGGGCTCGAACATTGGGGAGCGTGCCAACTATCTGGCAGAAGCGATTCAAGCGATGGCGGTAAACGGTCTTCAGGTGACGAAAGAGTCATCCGTATATGAGACGGCACCGGTCGGATACACAGATCAGCCATCCTTCTATAATATGGTCGTCGAAGTCGAGCCGTCGCTTTCTGCGGAAGCAGCCTTGCTTCAACTCCAACAGATTGAACGGGACCTAGGGAGAGAACGACTATTCAAGAATGGACCGCGTACAATCGACCTTGACATCTTGGTCTATAACAGCGAAGATATACAATCGAAGCAGTTAACTGTTCCGCATCCACGGATGCATGAACGCGCTTTTGTCCTTGCCCCGTTCGCGGAGATTGCTCCGGCGGTCGAGGTAAAGGGAATGACGGTGCGGGCGTTGCTAGAAGCCCTTCCTGCGTCGGAACGACAAGATGTCGTCCGTCTCGGGCCGTTACAATCATTAGTCAGCTCGGTTTAACGTTAGCAAAGGAAGTGGAGAAGTGTCAGGGTTCAAAATTGGTAACATCGATATAAAGAACCGCGCCGTCCTTGCCCCGATGGCCGGAGTGACAAACCCTGCGTTTCGTTTGATCGCTAAAGAATTTGGCGCGGGACTCGTCTGTGCTGAAATGGTCAGCGATAAAGGGATTTTATTGGAGAACGCAAGAACGCTCCGGATGCTGTACGTCGATGAACGGGAAAAGCCACTCAGCCTTCAAATTTTCGGCGGTTCGAAAGATACACTCGTCAGAGCGGCCCAGTACGTAGATCAAAACACGAATGCGGACATCATCGATATCAATATGGGTTGCCCGGTCCCAAAAGTCACGAAGTGTGAGGCGGGTGCCAAATGGTTGCTTGACCCGGACAAAGTTTACGAGATGGTGAACGCCGTCTCGAATGCGGTGGATAAGCCGGTCACGGTCAAAATGCGCCTCGGTTGGGACGAAGACCATATTTATATTCTCGACAATGTTCGGGCGGCTCAATCCGGAGGAGCGGCGGCGATTGCGATTCATGGTCGTACGCGGTCTCAACAATATGAAGGAACCGCAAACTGGGATTGGATTGGCGAAGCCAAGAAGATTGCGACGGTTCCGATTATCGGTAACGGCGATATCTCGACACCTCAAGAAGCAAAACATGCGATTGATCACTATGGTGTCGATGCCGTCATGATCGGGCGGGCAGCGCTTGGTAACCCATGGATGCTGTATCAAACGGTGCAGTATTTGGAGACGGGTGATCTTCCGCCAGAACCAGCGGCGCGTGAAAAAATCGACATCTGTATGTTGCACCTCGATCGCTTGATTGCCATCAAAGGAGAAGTGACGGCCGTTCGCGAGATGCGTCAACATGCGGCGTGGTACTTGAAAGGGTTGAAAGGCAGCGGCCCGGTTCGGAAGCAAATCAACGAAACGGAATCGCGAGATGCTTTTGGCATCGTGTTGTATCATTTTGTGGAACAGCTCGAGCGACAAATGCAAGAAGTGTGAACTAGTGAAAAAAATTGATTTGTGGTAAGCTTGTTTGGCGAAAAAGTGAACCACACAAGCAAACGGTTTAGGCTGTGCTGTTGGCCGTGAGGCTGACAGTTTTTTATTAGACATCCCCAATACGTATAGAGGAGTGAATGGAGTAGTGAGTCACGAGTTGGAAATGAATGACCAAATGCAGGTTCGGTTTGAAAAAATGACCGAGATGCGTGAACAAGGGCTTGACCCGTTCGGACGTCGGTTCGAACGTTCTGCCCACGCCGGTGAATTACATGAACAATATGAGGCAATTGAAAAAGAAGCCTTGGCCGAACAAGACGTCGAAGTGACGCTTGCCGGACGAATCATGACGAAACGTGGAAAAGGGAAAGTCTTCTTTGCCCACATCCAAGACGTCACAGGACAAATCCAAATCTACGTGCGTAAAAATGACGTAGGTGACGAACCGTTCGATTTATTCAAATCATCTGACCTTGGTGACATCGTCGGGGTGAAAGGGAAGCTGTTCAAGACGAACGTCGGCGAATTGTCGATTCATGTTGAAGAGTTCGAACTCTTAACAAAAGCACTTCGTCCGCTTCCTGATAAATATCATGGCTTAAAAGATGTTGAGCAACGCTATCGTCAACGTTATTTGGATTTAATTACGAATAACGATTCGCGTCAAACGTTTATTCTGCGTAGCCGGATCATCTCGGAAATTCGGAATTTCTTGAACCATCGCGGTTACTTGGAAGTCGAAACACCGATGTTGCATACAATCGCAGGTGGAGCGGCGGCCCGTCCGTTCTTGACGCACCATAATGCACTTGATATGGAATTATATATGCGGATCGCCATCGAGCTTCATTTGAAGCGCTTGATTGTCGGTGGTCTCGAGCGCGTGTATGAGATTGGCCGTGTCTTCCGTAATGAAGGGATCTCAACACGTCATAACCCAGAGTTCACGATGATTGAATTGTATGAAGCGTATGCGGACTATAATGACATCATGGATTTGACAGAAGAACTCGTAGCTCACGTAGCCCAAGAAGTTCTTGGCACGACGGACGTTCAATATGGAGAAGATACGATTCATTTGGCTGTCGGTTGGAAACGTGCGCACATGGTCGACTTGGTTAAAGAAGAAACAGGCGTCGATTTCTGGCAACAGATGTCTGATGAAGATGCACGTGCGCTTGCAAAAGAGCACGGTGTCGAGATTCAAGACCATATGACATTCGGTCACATCGTCAATGAATTCTTTGAGCAGAAAGTCGAAGAAACATTGTTACAACCGACGTTTGTCACCGGTCACCCTGTCGAAGTATCGCCATTGGCGAAAAAGAACGATACAGATCCACGCTTCACGGATCGATTTGAATTGTTCATCGTTCGTCGTGAACATGCTAACGCCTTCACGGAATTGAATGATCCGATTGATCAGCGTGAGCGTTTCGAAGCTCAACTTCTTGAGAAAGAAGCAGGGAATGACGAAGCCCATGAATTGGATAACGATTTCCTTGAGGCACTCGAATACGGAATGCCGCCAACGGGCGGTCTTGGAATCGGAATCGATCGCCTCGTCATGTTGTTGACGAATGCACCATCGATTCGTGATGTTCTATTGTTCCCGACGATGAGACACCAACAGTAAAGAATCGTTTTAACCTCTCGCTCTTACGGGCGAGAGGTTTTTCTATGGAGAATGTTGCCGGTGTAAAGAGGCTAAAAACTTTTTCAGAAAAACTTTTGCAAAAAGTCTTGCGTTCTATTTAGGGATGCGG
This sequence comes from Exiguobacterium sp. s50, assembly GCF_018618175.1. Classification (NCBI taxonomy): domain Bacteria; kingdom Bacillati; phylum Bacillota; class Bacilli; order Caryophanales; genus Exiguobacterium; species Exiguobacterium sp. s50. The sequence continues at coordinate 192 of NZ_JACSLP010000013.1, read as the reverse complement.
TAAAGTAATAAACGTTGCCGCTGATGGCAGCGGAAAAGAATAAAAAAAGTGGTTGACAACTGTGTCGATGACTTGTATTATTTTAAGAGTCGCCAATGAGCGACAGACGAACTTTGAAAACTGAACGATGAGGCAAAAAAAGTTTTACAATTTTTGAATGAAGCGCAAGCTTCGTCATTTTTAAAGAGCTAT
>NZ_JACSLP010000012.1:0-53584 GCF_018618175.1 Exiguobacterium sp. s50 | reverse complement strand
CCGCCAGCGTTCGTCCTGAGCCAGGATCAAACTCTCCAAAGAATTTGATATAGCTCTTTAAAAATGACGAAGCTTGCGCTTCATTCAAACATTGTAAAACTTTTTTTGCCTCATCGTTCAGTTTTCAAAGACCAAATGTTGTCGTGTTAGCGACTTTTTAATAATAGCGATTTGACCTTTTAAAGTCAACCGTTTTTTATTATTTTTTTAATTCGCATTCTGTTGTCCGTGTGTGAACAGCAGCGACGTTTATTAATATATCAGCGCCCCCTATTTTCGTCAACTGTTTTTCTAAAAAAACTTTATTTTTTGTTTTACGCTCTGTAACTGAACGAAAGAACGTTTCAAACAAACAAGCCCAGACGAATGTCTGAGCTTGTACTAGTACGCTGTCACGATGATTTTGATGACACACGTTTCTTCGTTTTGGCCTTTCCCGCTGTCGACGGTTTGACGCTCTCTTCCTGAGCAGGTGCTTGGAAGCGATGCAGCATCAAGACTTGATACGCATTGGCAAACACGAGCGTCGCTAACGCCGGCCACAAGATGGCGATTTCATCCGTCGCCTGTAGGGCTGGAATCCATTCGATCAACGTGATGACGATCATCAAGAAGAGCGTCGGGATGAACGCACTCGCGTTCGTCTGCTTCGCCTTACTCGTCGCGATAATCCATGATACCATCACCAACACGACCATTTCACCGATATAGCGCCACATATGATCGTTGCCGAACGCGAGCATGCGAAGATATACCGCATCAAATAACGCAAAGGCGATCAATAGCACTTGCACGCGATTCCATAACCTTGGTCCTCGGAACAAGTCCAACCCAACCCGGTGGACAATCAAATAAGCAAAGAATCCCATCATGCTAATTCCCGTCCACGTGCTCGAGTAGCTAAGCGCCGTGACGATCGCTTCCCAAGATTGACTCACTAAATAACCTGGATTGGCCAGTAAGTTCATCACAAACCCAAACAACGTCCCGAAGACGAGCGTCGTCCAAAACAACCTTAAAAATCCTTGTACCTTCATTTGTGAACCATTACCCTTCTATCTGTTGAATGACCGCTTGTGCCAATCCATCGTATGTTTTCTCAAACGGATGCCCGTCCCGATAAACCGATGGGGCAAAGTCTTCTTCGTTTTCGTATGGCTGACCGAGCGGAATTTGAGCGAGCAACTTGCTCTTCAATGCCTCGGACAACTTTTCGCCTCCACCGTAACCGAAGACATACTCTTTCTCTCCAGTCACTTTGCTTTCGAAGTACGCCATGTTCTCGATGATGCCGAGCACTTTGTGGTTCGTCTTAATCGCCATCGCCCCAGCCCGTGCAGCGACGAACGCAGCGGTCGCATGCGGTGTCGTGACAATCAACTCTTGGCATGCCGGGAGCATCGAATGAATATCGAGCGCGACATCACCCGTCCCTGGCGGTAAATCGAGGAGCAAGTAATCTAGGTCGCCCCATTCGACGTCGTTAAAGAAATTATTGAGCATCTTCCCGAGCATCGGTCCACGCCAGATGACCGGCGCGTTATCTTCGACAAAGAAGCCCATTGAAATGACTTTCACACCGAACCGCTCGACCGGGATGATTTTTTCTCCACGTACGACTGGTCGTTCTTCGATCCCGAGCATATCCGGCACACTAAAGCCATAAATGTCCGCATCAATCAATCCGACTTTTTTCCCGGCACGCGCGAGCGCGACGGCTAAGTTGACGGAGACCGTCGATTTCCCGACGCCGCCTTTCCCTGATGCGATTGCGATGAACGTCGTGCCGGCGTTCTCACGAAGGATCGCCGGCTTTGTCGCTTCTTTCAAGCTCTCGTCATTGAGCGCCTCGAAGCGGAGGCCGACCGTCTTGAAACCTTTTCCTTTGAGCAACGTGACAATCTCTTGTTGAAGTTGGAGCTGTTCCCCGCTCCCGGTTTGACCGAGCGCGACTTTAACACTGACATAATCTTCTTTAATGCGAATATCCTTCACGCCAGCTGTATCTCCAAGCGTACGGTTGATTGTTGGATCGATCAACCCCGCCAATTCTTCACGAACTTGTTCTACTGTAAGCATGTGGTTTCCCCCTAATTTCTGTCTCGCTAACAGTATATCAAAAAAAGCGTTTTCTTGAGGGAACGGAATGCAACAATTTCATGAGCAACAAAAAAACTCTCCGCCCCAATGGACAGAGAGTTTGAACCAAATTGTTCGAAGATTAACGCTTCGAGAATTGTGGTGCGCGACGTGCAGCTTTAAGACCGTATTTTTTACGTTCTTTCATGCGAGCGTCACGAGTCAAGAAGCCTTTTTCTTTGAGGCTTGGACGGAATTCTGGGTCCGCTTGAAGAAGCGCACGTGATACGCCGTGGCGAATCGCTCCAGCTTGTCCTGTGAATCCACCACCGTTAACGTTAACGATTACATCGTATTTACCTTCTGTTTCAGTCAATACGAGTGGTGATTTTGCCATCATGATCAAAGTCTCATGACCGAAGTATTCTGAAATATCACGGCCATTTACAACAACTTTGCCGTCACCTGCAACGAGGTGAACGCGAGCCACCGAGTGTTTGCGGCGGCCTGTTCCGTAGTAACGTACATCTGCCATCGTTTAGTTCCTCCCTGTGTCCCGATTAACCGCGAAGTTCGTAAACTTCTGGTTTTTGTGCTGCGTGGTTGTGCTCAGCTCCAGCGTAAACGTGGAGTTTGTTGAATGATTGACGACCAAGTGATCCTTTTGGAAGCATCCCTTTGATTGCGAGTTCAAGCATACGCTCTGGACGTTTTGCGAGAAGCTCTTTTGCAGTTTGTGATTTCAAACCGCCTGGATGACCTGAATGACGGTAGTAAATCTTGTCGTTCAATTTGTTACCAGTCAAGTGGATTTTCTCAGCGTTGATGATGATGACGTGATCTCCGCAATCAACGTGTGGTGTGAAAGTCGGCTTGTGCTTACCGCGAAGAAGTGATGCTACTTCACTAGTCAAACGACCAAGTGTTTTGCCTTCTGCGTCGATAAGGAGCCATTTGCGTTCTACTTCAGATGCTTTTGCCATGAATGTCGTGCGCATGTGGAATACCTCCTAAAATGTCTGTTTACTTAATTTTTTTAGTGCTTGTTTGATGCTTTATCATAATCCTAGTTTACGGGGCTAAGATTGTGGTTCATCTCTCAATGTGAAAATGAAATGCCAATGAATATAATACGATTTTATAGGGGGAATGTCAATCTACTTTTTCATAATTCACATTCCACAAATATAGACCGTGCGGTGGGGCTGTAATCCCAGCGCTACGCCGGTCTTTAGAAGCGAGCATTCGACTCACATCTGCCGGTTCATATTTCCCTCGCCCGACCTCAAGCAACGTACCAACCATAATCCGAACTTGGTTATAGAGAAAGCCCGAGCCGACGAATCGGAAGTACATCTCATCGCCTGCTTCAACGAACTCCGCTTCATAAATTGTTCTGACGCGGTCCTCCACTTCCGCCTTCGTCACCGAGAAGGACGTGAAGTCGTGGGTCCCGACTAATAGACGAAGCGCCTGGCGCATCCGCTCATGATCGAGCGTATACGTGACCGTCACGGCATGGTGGCGTCGGAACGGATCGGCGTCGCCTCGGAAGAAATAGCGATACTCTTTCCGTTTCGCCCCGTAGCGTGCGTGAAACGAAGCATCGACTTCTTCAGCCGCTTGGACGAGGATATCATCCGGTAACATCGCATTCAACGCTTTAACGAACCGGTCGACCGGCATCGAGAGGTGCGTATCGAAGTGCAAGACTTGCCCTCTCGCGTGGACCCGAGCATCCGTACGCCCTGAGGCCACGACTTTCACGGCTCGGCTATGCATCCGCGCCAAGACGGCCTCCACTTCGGCTTGAATCGTGTTTCCATTCGGTTGTACCTGATAGCCTGCATAGTTCGTCCCGTCATACGCTACCGTCAGTTTGATTCGCTTCATCCAATCCCTCGCAATCCGATTAGAATGAGTGTCACGATGACGAAGATGAGGAGTAACGCCGTATCACGGCGATGCCACGTCATCTCACGCAACCGTGTCCGCCCTTCACCCCCACGGTACCCTCGAGCTTCCATCGCCGTAGCGAGGTCCTCAGCACGTTTAAACGCAGATACGAATAAAGGGATCATGAGCGGGACGACCGCCTTGAGGCGATCCATGATTGGACCGCTCTTCAAATCGACCCCTCGCGCCTGTTGGGCCTTCATGATCCGATCCGTCTCGTCGGCCAACGTCGGCAAGAAACGGAGCGAGATGGACAACATGAGGGCGATCTCATGGGCCGGTACCCGGAACCGCTCTAACGGACGGAGCCCGGCCTCAATCGAGTCGGTCAGTTCCATCGGCGTCGTCGTCAGCGTCACGAGCGTCGTCAACATGACGAGATAGAAGAAACGGAGCGAGACGATTAAGCCCATGCGGACACCTTCCGAATAAATGGCGAACGGTCCGAATGAAATCAACTCGGTTCCCTCGCGATTAAAGAACAACTGCAACAACAGCGTAAATAGGATCAGGAATAGAATCATCTTCAGTCCGTTCCATAAATACCGCCACGACAGTTGAGACAATCGCACGGCGAACAACGTGAAGGCCAGCAAGAATACGTTCGTCCACAAGTTATCCGCCAAAAAGACGATGGGAATGAAGGCGAGGATAAACAACGTCTTGGCTCGCGCGTCGAGTGTGTGGAGCCACGAGTGTCCGGGAATGTACTGTCCGATAATCAAGTCGCTCCCCCCCCTTCCTAGCTCGAGCGCAATCCAGTCCGCCAATTCGGTCTCTGTTCGGAGAGACGGTGTGGCGACCCCAAACACAGGGGCGAGTTCATTGGCGAAACGGAGCACGTGTGGAATCTCGAGCTGGAGTGACTCGACGAGCGCCTCGTCTTTGAATAAGTCGAACGGATCTCCGTCAAAGGCGACCTGTCCGCGTTCCATGACGACGACACGTTCCGCATAGGCCAACACATCATCCATATCGTGTGAGACGAGGATGAGTGTCAAATCAAGTTCTTGTTTTAATCGTTTGAATAACGCCAGCATCTCGCGACGGCCGAGCGGATCGAGCCCTGCCGTCGGTTCATCCACGACGAGAACGTCCGGACGGCTCGCGAGTACTCCGGCGATGGCGACACGGCGCATCTGTCCGCCGGAGAGATCGAACGGCGAACGGCTCCAAAGCGCTTCATCGAGCCCGACAAGGCGTAAGGCGACATGAGCCCGTTCTTTCGCTTCGTCTTCAGACGCCCCGAAGTTACGTGGACCGAACATGACGTCGCGTTCGACCGTCTCTTCAAATAATTGATGTTCCGGATATTGAAAGACGAGCCCAACGCGGCGCCGAAGCGGGAGTAAGCTTTGCTTTTTATCGCGACGCTTCGTGATTGCACGGACTTCGATGTCATCGACGACGACACGACCTTTTGTCGGCCGCAACAGGCCGTTCATATGTTGAACGAGCGTTGATTTTCCAGAGCCGGTATGGCCAAGAAACGCAACAAGCGCCCCCGACGGAATCATCACATTCACATCGCGCAGCGCGGTTCGTTCAAACGGAGTATTCAATTGATATTGGTAAGTCACTTCTTCAATGCTAATCGGCATAGATGGTTCACCAACTCCGAATGTTGTAGCATCAGACGATCGAGTGGTATGCCCCGTTCCTTCAGTTCGAGTTGCATCCGGACAATAAACGGTACGTCGAGCTGAATGGCTCGTAACGCCTCCGGATTTTGAAACACGTCTTCGGGTGTGCCGGTCATCGCAATCTTGCCTTTCGACAACGCAATGATACGGTCGGCAAACAACACTTCGTCGAGCTCGTGGGTAATGGCGACAACGGTCATCCCTTCTGAGACGAGCTGTTGCACCGTTTCAATCACCTCTTTGCGCCCAATCGGGTCGAGCATCGAGGTAGCTTCATCGAGCACGAGGACATGCGGGCGCATTGCGAGAGCCGAAGCAATCGCAACACGCTGCTTTTGTCCACCGGATAACTGATGCGGTTCACGGTCCGCTAGTTCCGATAATCCAACGCGCGCTAGACTGTCATCAATTCGACGAACCATTTCTTGACGTGGAAGTCCCATGTTTTCGAGAGAGAATGCCACATCATCGCGCACGGTCGCCCCGACAAACTGGTTGTCAGGATTTTGGAAGACGACACCAATCCGTTTCCGAACGTCCCACACGTCTGTGGCGTCCGTTGGATCGAGTGTCTCAACCCGGACTTCTCCTTCTTGAGGAAGCAAAAGCCCATTCCACAACTTCGTCAAAGTCGACTTGCCAGAACCGTTATGGCCAACGATTGCGAGCCATTCCCCTTTGTATACGTCGAGTGACAACCCATTGAGGGCTGGCTCGGTCTGTCCCGGGTAACGAAACACGATATCGCGTACCATAATTTGAGATTCCATCTGCCGACTCCTTTCCGATGTGGAAACAGGGCAATACGTCACCGCATGCCCTGTTGACTGCCTAATGAATTAGACGAGTTCGATGATTACGACTTCCGCACCGTCACCGCGGCGTGGGCCGACTTTCATGATGCGTGTGTATCCACCTTGACGTTCAGCGTAGCGTGGTGCCACGTCTTCGAACAATTTTTGGATTGCGTCTTTTTCTCCAGCGTTCTCTTTGCGAACGAATGAAGCTACTTGACGACGGGCATGAAGATCGCCACGTTTCCCAAGAGTGATCAATTTTTCAACGACTGGGCGAAGTTCTTTCGCTTTTTGTTCAGTTGTTTGAATGCGCTCGTTGATAATAAGGTCAGTTGCAAGATCACGTAAAAGTGCCTTACGTTGCGAGCTTGTACGGCCGAGTTTCGAATAAGCCATTACATTTCCCTCCTTCTTTTGAACTTAGTCTTCTTTACGCAAGCCCAAACCGAGTTCGTCCAACTTGAGTTGAACTTCTTCGAGTGATTTACGTCCGAGGTTACGAACTTTCATCATCTCTTCCTCTGATTTGTTTGCGAGTTCTTGAACCGTGTTGATGCCAGCGCGCTTCAAGCAGTTGTACGAACGAACTGAGAGATCGAGTTCTTCAATCGTCATTTCGAGTACTTTTTCTTTTTGGTCTTCTTCTTTCTCGACCATAATTTCTGCATTGAGAGCTTCGTCAGTCAAGCCAACAAAGATGTTCAAGTGTTCTGTCAAAATTTTCGCCCCGAGCGATACCGCTTCTTCCGGACGGATTGAACCATCTGTCCACACGTCTAATAGAAGCTTATCGAAGCTAGCATCTTGACCGACACGTGTTTTATCTACTTCGTAGTTCACGCGTTGAATCGGTGTGTAGATCGAATCGATTGGAATTACGCCAATCGGCATATCATCACGTTTGTTATCTTCTGCCTGGACGTAACCACGACCACGGCGAGCAGTCAAACGCATGCGAAGCGTCGCGTTGTCAGCGAGAGTCGCGATGTGGAGCTCAGGATTCAAGATTTCAACGTCGCTATCATGGGTAATGTCTGCCGCAGTGACAGCACCGGCACTTGAAACGTTAATCTCAAGCGTTTTCTCTTCGTCCGAGTACACTTTGAGTGCTAACTTCTTGAGGTTAAGTACGATTTGCGTGACGTCTTCGACGACTCCGTCAATCGTAGAGAACTCATGAAGTACGCCATCGATTTGAACCGCTGTTACCGCTGCACCAGGGAGCGATGACAAAAGAATTCGACGTAGTGAGTTGCCGAGAGTAGTGCCATATCCACGTTCAAGCGGTTCCACCACGAATTTACCAAACGTAGCATCCTCGCTGATTTCGACCGTTTCGATCTTTGGTTTTTCAATCTCGATCATCTGAACCCCTCCTTGAGTGTATCCTGCCATGCAGCGCGAGCTGCATTGTATATGCTGTTTGTGCTAGGTAAGCCCTTCACACGCACAAGCGATTATACGCGGCGACGTTTTGGAGGGCGGCAACCGTTGTGCGGAACTGGTGTTACGTCACGGATTGCAGTTACTTCAAGACCAGTAGCTTGGAGGGCACGGATAGCCGCTTCACGTCCAGCACCAGGACCTTTAACGTTAACTTCTACTGTACGCATACCGTTGTCCATTGCAACTTTCGCTGCAGTTTCAGCAGCCAATTGTGCTGCGAACGGAGTCGATTTACGTGATCCTTTAAATCCAAGGTTACCAGAAGTAGCCCATGAGATCGCGTTACCTTGCGTGTCAGTGATTGTAATGATTGTGTTGTTGAAAGTAGAACGGATGTGTACCACACCGACTTCAACATGTTTTTTGACTTTACGTTTTGAACGTACATTTTGCTTACGTTTCGCCATTGTTCAATTCCCTCCTTTACTTCTTCTTGTTCGCTACTGTACGGCGTGGGCCTTTACGAGTACGCGAGTTGTTCTTCGTGTTTTGTCCGCGAACAGGGAGACTACGACGGTGACGAACACCGCGATAAGCGCCGATCTCGATCAAACGTTTAATGTTGAGTGAAACTTCACGACGAAGGTCACCTTCAACTTTGATTCCGTCAATTGCTTCACGGATACGGTTGATTTCGTCTTCTGTCAAATCACGTGTGCGTGAATCTTCAGATACGTTTGCAGTCTTCAAAATTTCTTGTGCTCTTGTTTTACCAATACCAAAGATGTATGTGAGCGAAATAACGATACGTTTTTCGCGTGGAATATCTACACCAGCAATACGTGCCATGTGTGCACCTCCTCTTAGATTAACCTTGTTTTTGTTTGTGTTTCGGGTTTTCGCAAATTACCATTACTTTACCCTTACGACGAATAACTTTACATTTTTCGCAGATCGGTTTTACCGACGGTCTTACTTTCATGATTATACCCTCCTCCTGGAAAAATCGGAGTTACTTGTAACGGTACGTAATCCGCCCGCGAGTCAAGTCGTACGGAGACAACTCGACAGTTACGCGGTCACCTGGAAGGATTCGAATATAGTGCATCCGAATTTTCCCTGAGACGTGCGCGAGCACCGTGTGGCCGTTTTCTAACTCCACTTTAAACATTGCGTTTGGAAGTGGTTCGACAACAGTGCCTTCCACTTCAATGACATCTTGTTTCGCCATCATTTATTCCCCTTTCTATATGAAGATATTTAGGAGCACAGACGATCTATCGCATTGTACTGTGAGAGAAGGATCCGTTACGGATCAGCACGAAGCAATAGAGCCTCATTCACCGGAATCGAGTTTCGTTAAAATCTCGTATCCATCGTCTGTGATGGCGATGGTGTGCTCAAAGTGGGCGCACATGCTACCGTCCACTGTCACAACTGTCCAGTTGTCAGCCAGTGTTCGAACATAGCGTTGACCAGCATTGACCATTGGTTCAATGGCTAACGTCATTCCAGTCTTCAGGCGCGGCCCTTTCCCCGGTGGACCATAGTGCGGAATTTGCGGTTCTTCATGCAAATTTTGTCCGACACCATGACCGACGTATTCGCGGACGACAGAGAAATCATGAGATTCCACATACGCTTGAATCGCATGCGAAATGTCTGTCAGACGCTGCCCAGCCTTAGCGTGCTCCAATCCTTTATACAGACTTTCTTCAGTTACGTCAAGTAACTGCTGCGTCTCTGCTGAGATTGTTCCCACTGGATACGTCCAAGCGGAATCTCCATGGTATCCGTTATAGTAGGCACCGATGTCGATTGAGATAATATCTCCATCGTTCAATACCCGCTTTCCGGGAATCCCATGAACAAGCTCTTCGTTCACTGAAGCACAAACGCTACCGGTAAACCCGTTGTAGCCTTTGAACGACGGTGTCGCACCTTGGCTGCGAATGTATTCTTCCGCGATCCGGTCGAGCTCAAGCGTCGTAATACCTGGTTTGATGTGCTCTTTGAGCACCTGGTGTGTTCGAGCAACAATTTGCCCAGCCTCACGCATAATCGCTATTTCACGAGGCGTCTTCGTGATGATCATTCAGTACCACCGAGTAACGCTTTGACATCGGCGTATACGACATCGATTGGACGATCTCCATCCAATGTACGAAGATACCCTTTTTCAGCGTAAAAGTCAATGAGTGGTTTCGATTGCTCGATGTTGACGTCAAGGCGACGGCGGACCGTTTCCTCTTTATCGTCTTCACGTTGCATGAGAGCCGACCCATCCACATCACAGATGCCTTCCACTTTAGGTGGGTTGAAGATCACATGATATGTCGCACCGCACGTCGGGCAGATCCAACGACCTGTCAAACGCGGGACGAGAATTTCCGCATCCACATCGATATTCACGACATGGTCAATCTGTTTTCCCAAATCTTTAAGCAAACTTTCGAGTGCCTCTGCTTGAGCAACAGTACGCGGGAATCCATCGAGTAGGAAGCCGTTTTTCGTATCATCTTGACTCAAGCGCTCACGTACGATTCCGATTGTTACCTCATCCGGTACGAGTTCGCCTTTATCCATGAACGATTTTGCTTCTTTGCCGAGTGGCGTTCCGCCTTTGATTGCCGCACGAAACATGTCGCCTGTCGAAATGTGTGGGATTTGGTACTCTTCGACGATTTTAGCCGCTTGAGTCCCTTTCCCTGCACCCGGTAAGCCCATGAGTACTAGATTCATCTCAGTTAGCCTCCAGTTTTGATTTTCACAACACGTCGTAAACACGACAGGAAGGAAGGGTGTACCCTTCCTTCCGCTTTAACGGATAAAGCCTTTGTAGTGTCGTTTTACAAGTTGACTTTCGATTTGTTTCATCGTTTCGAGGGCTACCCCGATCACGATCAACAAGCTCGTACCTCCGATTTGCACCGAAGTTGGGAGACCGGCAAGCTTAATGAAGATTGTCGGCATGATCGCAACGAGCGATAGGAAAATCGCTCCGAAGAATGTCAAACGATAGAGCAACTTCGTGATGTACTGTTCTGTTTGCGCCCCAGGACGAATCCCAGGAATATAGCCACCTTGCTTCTGCAGGTTTTCTGCCATCTGTTCAGGATTGACCTGAATGAATGTATAGAAGTAAGCGAACGCGATGATGAGCGCTACGTAGATTGACATTCCGATTGGAGCTGTCGTATCGAAGTAGGTCTGCAACTTCTGCGTCGTTTCCGGAGAAGCAATGAAGCTTGCAACAGTTGGTGGTGTCACCATGAAGGAAATCGCGAAGATAACCGGGATGACACCGGCAGCGTTTAGTTTGATTGGCAAGTGCGTCGACTGTCCGCCCACAGGGGTACGGTTCGCCGTGCGTTTTGCGTATTGAATCGGAATTTTGCGAGCGGCCTGTTGAACATAAATGATCCCCATGGTCACCGCAAGGATAACGAGCAATAGTACAACCAAGTAAACGATGTTAATGAATAACGCATCTCCAGCATTTTGGAGCTTCGTCTCATAAATCTGCGTGAAGATTCTTGGGAACCCAGCGACGATACCGGCGAAGATAATGATGGAAATACCATTCCCAACACCTTTCTCCGTCGTCATCTCACCAAGGAACATCAAGAACGCCGTACCGGCAGTCAGTACGATCGCGATCACGAAATAGGTTGCCGTGCCCCACGTCTCATTGACGAGACCTGGATAGAGGCGGTTAAATCCAAACGACAATGAAGTCGCTTGAATAAACCCTAAGATGATCGTCCCATAGCGCGTGACCGTCGCTAGCTTTTTACGTCCAGACTCGCCTTGTTTTGCCCATTCGGCAAACTTCGGAACGACGTCCATTTGTAAGAGCTGCACAACGATCGATGCCGTAATATACGGCATGATCCCCATTGCGAACAGGGAGAAGTTCTGTAAAGCATTTCCTCCAAACAAGTTCAAGAAGTCGAGTAGACCTCCTGAGTCAAAACGCAACACATCCGTATTCACCATCGGCACCGGGATATGGGCCCCGATGCGGAAAATGATGATGATTGCGAGTGTGAAGAGAATACGCTGTCGAATATCTTTCACGCGCCACATATTGGAGATCGTCTGAAACATCAGATCACCTCAACTGAACCGCCAGCTGCTTCGATCGCTTCTTTCGCTGCACCCGAGAATTTGTTGGCTTTTACAGTCAATTTTGTTTCAAGCTTGCCGTTAGCAAGTACTTTGATTCCGTCTTTAGCAGAGCTGACAACACCAGTCTCGATTAAGAGTTCTGGAGTAACTTCAGTACCTGCTTCGAAACGGTTAAGCGTGTCTAGGGAAACAACTGCATACTCTTTACGAGTAGGGTTGTTGAAACCGCGTTTTGGAAGACGACGGTAAAGTGGGTTTTGCCCACCTTCAAATCCTGGACGAACGCCACCGCCCGAACGAGCTTTTTGACCTTTATGTCCACGGCCAGAAGTTTTACCGTTACCAGTCGCCATACCGCGACCGACACGGTTGCGTTCGTGACGCGAACCTGGAGTTGGCTTCAATTCATGGAGTTTCATAGTGGCACCTCCTTATTTAGTAAGATCTTTATTATTCGTTGATTTCGTTTACAGTCACAAGGTGCGACACCTTTTTGATCATACCACGCATCGCTACGTTGTCAGGGACAACGACAGTCTGATGCATTTTACGAAGACCGAGTGTACGTACTGTTACACGCTGATCCTCAGGACGACCAATAGTGCTGCGTGTGAGGGTGATTGCGAGTTTCGCCATGTCTAATTCCCTCCCTTATTTAAGAAGTTCTTCTACGCTTTTACCGCGTAGTTTAGCAACTTCCTCTGCTTTTTTAAGCTCTGTCAAGCCTTTAACCGTCGCACGGACGATGTTGATTGGTGTGTTAGATCCAAGCGATTTCGAAAGGATGTCACCTACACCTGCAAGTTCGAGCACTGCACGAACCGGTCCACCTGCGATAACCCCAGTACCTTCAGAAGCTGGTTTCATGAATACACGACCTGCTCCGAATACTCCTGTGATTTCGTGTGGAATTGTTGTACCAACCATCGGTACTTGAACCATGTTTTTCTTAGCGGCTTCAATAGCCTTGCGGATCGCTTCTGGCACCTCTTGTGCCTTACCTGTACCGAAACCGACGTGACCATTCTTGTCACCTACGACGACGAGAGCGGCGAAACGGAAGCGACGGCCACCTTTCACGACTTTCGCGACGCGGTTTACGGTAACAACGCGTTCTTCAAGTTGTTCCATGTTAACGTCTAACTGGCGCATCGAGTGTCCCCTCCTTTTTGTTAGAATTTAAGACCTGCTTCACGAGCTGCTTCAGCAACAGCTTTGACGCGGCCATGATAGAGGTATCCACCACGGTCGAACACAACAGTGTCGATACCTTTCTCGAGTGCACGTTCAGCTGCAAGTTTACCAACAGCTTTCGCTGCTTCAACGTTGCCGCCGTTTGTAAGATCGAGAGCTTTATCTTTCGAAGATGCTGACACAAGCGTTGTTTGTGCTGCATCATCGATGAGTTGAACGTAGATGTGCTTGCTCGAGCGGAATACGTTCAAACGTGGACGAGCTGCTGTCCCCGTGATCGTACGACGTACACGAGCATGACGTTTCTTACGAACTGCATTTTTGTCTGCTTTTGTGATCATTTATGCCACTCCTTTCCGTTCATTTCGTGACGAATTACTTACCAGTCTTACCTTCTTTACGGCGAATACGTTCATCAGAGTAACGAACACCTTTACCTTTGTAAGGTTCTGGAGCACGGTACGAGCGGATTTGAGCTGCAACGTGACCGACGCGCTCTTTGTTAATCCCTTTAACGATGATTTGCGTGTTTGAAGGAACTTCAATCTCGATACCTTCTTCAGCAACGTACTCGATTGGGTGCGAGTAACCGAGGCTGAGGACGAGTTTGTTACCTTGCTTAGCTGCACGGTAACCAACCCCTGAGATCTCAAGTGTTTTCTGGAATCCGTTAGACACACCTTCCACCATGTTGGCGATAAGGGCACGTGTCGTACCGTGGATCGTACGGTTCTCTTTCGAGTCATCCGGACGAACAACAGTCAATTCGTTTTCTTCAACTTTGATTTCCAAGGCTGGGTTAGCTGAAAGCGAAAGTTCACCTTTAGCACCTTTTACTGTGACCGTGTTGTCTTCTGCAACCGATACAGTAACGCCAGCTGGAATCGTAACTGGTTTTTTACCAATACGTGACATTGATTACACCTCCGTTCTTGTTAGAAAAGTGACTTACCAGATGTAGGCGAGCACTTCGCCGCCGACTTGTTGTTGGCGAGCTTCTTTATCAGTCATAAGACCTTTTGATGTCGAAAGAACTGCGATACCGAGTCCTCCGAGTACTTTTGGTACTTCATCTGCTTTTGCGTATACACGAAGACCTGGTTTCGAAATGCGTTTGAGACCAGTGATAACACGTTCGTTGCTTGCTCCGTACTTAAGGAACAAACGAAGTGTACCTTGCTTAGCGTCCTCGATATATTCAACATCGCGAATGAAACCTTCACGCTTGAGGATCTCTGCAACCTCACGTTTGATATTAGAAGCTGGAAGCTCTAATTTTTCATGGCGAACCATGTTAGCGTTACGGATACGTGTAAGCATATCTGCAATTGGGTCTGTCATTACCATGCGATGTACCTCCTTTCACACTGTTAGTGGATTACCAACTTGCTTTTTTAACACCAGGGATTTGACCTTTGTATGCAAGATCACGGAACTTGATACGGCTGATCCCGAATTTACCCATGTAACCATGTGGACGACCTGTGATGCGGCAACGGTTATGAAGACGCACAGGTGAAGAGTTACGTGGCAATTTGCTGAGTCCGATGTAGTCGCCTTCAGCTTTCAATTGTGCACGTTTCTCAGCGTACTGGGCAACGAGTTTCTCGCGTTTTTGTTCGCGATTCACCATTGACTTTTTAGCCATGTTGTCGACCTCCCTTTAGATTATTTTTGGAATGGCATTCCGAGAAGTGTGAGCAATTCACGAGCTTCTTCGTCTGTGTTCGCTGTTGTAACAACAACGATATCCATACCGCGTACTTTTGTTACTTTATCGTAATCGATCTCAGGGAAAATAAGTTGCTCTTTCACACCAAGCGTGTAGTTACCGCGTCCGTCGAATGCTTTCTTCGATACACCGCGGAAGTCGCGTACACGTGGAAGTGAAACAGTTACCAATTTGTCGAGGAAATCGTACATACGCTCGCCACGAAGAGTAACCTTCGCACCGATTGGCATGCCTTCACGAAGTTTGAAACCAGCGATTGATTTCTTAGCCTTCGTTACGAGTGGTTTTTGACCAGAAAGAATTGATAATTCTTCCACTGCCATGTCAAGAGCCTTCGAGTTCGAAACAGCGTCACCTACACCCATGTTGATGACGATCTTGTCGACCTGTGGGACTTGCATAACTGAGTCATAGTTGAATTTATCCATCATCGCTTTCACGATGTCGCTTTTATACTTCTCTTGCAAACGGTTCATAGTCGAATGGACCTCCTTTCGTCACGTTCTTCTTATTTATCGAGTACTTCGCCCGATTTCGCGACACGAACTTTTTTACCATCGACTACTTTGAAACCAACGCGAGTTGGTTTGCCCGTTTTAGGGTCGAGTGGCATGACGTTCGAGACGTGAATTGGTGCTTCGATTTCAAGGATACCGCCTTGTGGATTCGCTTGTGATGGTTTCGAGTGTTTTTTAATCACGTTGATACCTTCTACGACTACGCGGTTCTTGCTTGGCATAGCTTTGAGGATAACCCCTTGCTTGCCTTTATCTTTACCAGACATTACCTGGACTGTATCGCCTTTTTTAACATGCATCGTTTTGCGCACCTCCTTATAGGATTGAAATTGGAAATTAAAGTACTTCCGGTGCCAACGAAACGATCTTCATGAATTCTTTTTCACGAAGTTCACGTGCAACTGGCCCGAAGATCCGAGTGCCGCGTGGGCTCTTGTCATCTTTGATGATGACTGCTGCGTTCTCATCGAAACGGATGTACGAACCATCTTTACGACGAGCGCCGCGTTTTGTACGAACGACAACTGCTCTGACAACGTCACCTTTTTTAACAACGCCACCTGGTGTTGCTTGTTTTACCGTTGCGACGATAATGTCACCGATGTTGGCAGTCTTACGACCTGAACCACCGAGGACTTTAATTGTCAACAGTTCACGCGCGCCAGAGTTGTCTGCTACTTTCAAGCGAGATTCTTGTTGAATCATGCGAGTGTACCTCCCTCCGGATGTTTATAGATCCGAACTGTTATTAGATGATTACTGACTCTTCTACTACTGTTACGAGACGGAAACGTTTGTCTTTAGAAAGCGGACGTGTTTCCGCGATGCGTACCACATCGCCGATTTTAGCGACATTGTTCTCATCGTGTGCTTTAAATTTCTTCGTGTAGTTTACACGTTTGCCATAAAGCTTATGACGTACTTTTGTTTCAACTGCAACGACGATCGTTTTGTCCATTTTGTCAGACACGACGCGTCCAGTGAGTACTTTACGCTTATTGCGTTCCATGAGTGTTACCTCCTCTTAAAGAATCCGATTAGATTAGCCGTTGTTGATGCCGAGTTCGCGTTCACGAAGAATCGTTTTAGCACGCGCAATCGACTTGCGTACTTCACGGATACGAGCAGGATTCTCAAGCTGACCTGTAGCCAATTGGAAACGAAGGTTAAAGAGTTCTTCTTTCCACTCGCCTACTTTACCGTTGAGCTCTTCAGTTGTTGATTGACGGAGATCAGTTGCTTTCATTCGTATCACCACCATTTTCTTCACGTTTCACGAACTTACATTTAACTGGAAGTTTGTGTGCAGCAAGACGAAGCGCCTCACGTGCTACTTCCTCAGATACACCCGCGATTTCAAACATAACTTTGCCAGGCTTAACTACAGCTACCCAGCCTTCTGGAGCACCTTTACCCGAACCCATTCGGACTTCGAGAGGCTTTTTCGTGTATGGCTTGTGTGGGAAGATCTTGATCCACACTTTACCACCACGTTTCATATAACGTGTCATTGCGATACGTGCTGATTCGATTTGACGGTTTGTGATCCAGCTCGCTTCGAGCGATTGGAGACCGAATTCACCGAAATGAACTGTTGTGCCGCGTTTTGCATTTCCGCGCATTTTACCACGGTGTACACGACGATATTTCACGCGTTTAGGTAACAACATAGTGTGTTGCCTCCTTCCTGAAAGAGTGTTTATTATTCAGCGTTTTTAGCTGTGTTGTTTTTTGTTGGAAGAACTTCACCATGGTACAACCAGACTTTAATTCCGATTTTACCATAAGTTGTGTCAGCTTCAGCTGTTCCGTAGTCGATGTCGGCACGGAGTGTGTGAAGTGGAACTGTTCCTTCCGAGTACTTCTCTGAACGAGCGATATCAGCGCCACCAAGACGACCAGAAACTTCTGTTTTGATCCCTTTGATGCCAGTGCGCATCGAACGTTGGATTGATTGTTTCATTGCACGACGGAATGACACACGGCCTTCCAATTGACGAGCGATGTTTTCAGCAACAAGTTTAGCGACAGCGTCCGCGTTTTTCACTTCAACAACGTTGATGTGAACACGTTTGCCTTCAGCAAGCTTGATGATGTTTTTACGGAGTGATTCGATTTCCGAACCACCTTTACCGATAACCATACCTGGTTTCGCAGTGTGAAGTGAAATGTTTACGCGATTTGCAGCGCGTTCGATTTCTACTTTAGAAACACTAGCATCCTTCATTTTGTTTTCGATGTATTCACGAATAACGAAGTCTTCATGAAGGAGATCTGCGTAGTCTTTCTCAGCGTACCAACGCGAATCCCAGTCTTTGATAATACCAACGCGAAGACCGTGCGGATTTACCTTTTGACCCACTACATATCCCTCCTTATTTCTCAGTTACCACGATGTGGATGTGGCTTGTGCGTTTGTTAATGCGGCTTGCGCGACCCATTGCACGTGGGCGGAAGCGTTTGAGTGTTGGACCTTCGTTGACGAAGATTTCCGACACTACAAGGTTCTCAATATTCATATCGTAGTTGTGCTCTGCGTTTGCAATCGCTGACTTCAATACTTTTTCAACGATTGGCGACGCTGCCTTGTTCGTGTGAGCAAGGACAGAGAGCGCTTCGCCGACTTGTTTCCCGCGAATTAAGTCTACAACGAGACGTGCTTTGCGAGGAGCAAGACGGACCATATTAGCTGATGCTTTAGCTTGCATGGATTTGACCTCCCCTCAAATTACCGTTTCGTTTTCTTGTCTGATCCGTGACCTTTGTACGTACGTGTTGGAGCGAATTCACCAAGTTTGTGACCGACCATGTCTTCTGTCACGAATACTGGTACGTGTTTACGACCATCGTGTACACCGAACGTGTGACCCATGAATTCTGGGAAGATTGTCGAGCGACGTGACCAAGTTTTGATGACTTGCTTCTCACCAGATTCGTTAAGTTTGTCAACTTTAGCGAGCAAATGGTGATCTGCGAATGGACCTTTTTTCAAGCTGCGACCCATGATAGAACCTCCCTTTGGAATGATTCGGGAACGGCCCTTTCGAACCGCCCGAGAATCATGTAGTAATTATTTCTTACGGCGACGAAGGATGTACATGTCGCTCGATTTGTTTTTCTTACGTGTTTTAAGACCAAGAGCTGGTTTACCCCAAGGAGTAAGTGGGCCCGAACGACCGATTGGCGCACGACCTTCACCACCACCGTGTGGGTGATCAACCGGGTTCATTACAGAACCACGTACTGTTGGGCGTTTGCCTAACCAACGTGAACGTCCTGCTTTACCGATGTTTACGAGTTCGTGTTCTTCGTTACCAACTGAACCGACTGTCGCGCGGCAAGTGCCGAGGAACAAGCGTGATTCACCTGATTGAAGACGAACGATAACGTACTTGCCGTCACGTCCTTGGATTTGTGCCGATGCACCAGCCGCACGAACAAGCTGACCGCCCTTACCAGGCTTAAGCTCGATGTTGTGGATAGTAGTACCGACAGGGATGTTCATAAGTGGAAGAGCGTTCCCCACTTTGATATCCGCTTCTGGGCCAGCCATGATTTCCATGCCTACTTTGATGCCCTTAGGAGCGAGGATGTAACGTTTCTCACCATCTGCATAGTTGATGAGGGCGATGTTTGCTGAACGGTTTGGATCGTATTCGATCGTAGCAACGCGTCCGACGATGCCATCTTTGTTACGTTTGAAATCGATGATACGGTATTTACGTTTGTGTCCGCCACCTTGGTGACGTACTGTCAAACGACCTTGGTTGTTACGACCGCCTTTTTTCGAAAGCTTTTCAGTTAACGATTTTTCAGGGCGATTCGTTGTGATCTCTGCAAAGTCGAGAGATGTCATGTTACGGCGACCGTTAGTGGTCGGCTTAAACTTTTTAATTGCCATCGAGGATTCCCTCCTTTTCTTCTAAGGTAGTAAATTAACCGAGGAAGTCGATTGTGTTGCCTTCAGCAAGAGTTACGATCGCTTTTTTACGACGCGATGTGTAACCAGAGTGACGACCGACACGTTTCGCTTTCGGTTTCATGTTCATTGTGTTTACCGAAGCAACTTTCACGTTGAAGATTGTTTCGATAGCGTGCTTCACTTGTGATTTAGTCGCTTTAACGTCGATCTCGAAAACGTATTTGTTAGCTTCCATGAGGCTAACAGAACGCTCAGTGATGATAGGACGTTTGATGATATCGTATGCTTGAGCCATTATGCAAGCACCTCCTCTACCTTCGCAACCGCATCTTTAGTGAAGATGACTTTGTCGTTAGCAACGAGGTCAAGAACGTTAACGCCGGCTGCTTCGATCACAGTCACTCCTGGGATGTTACGAGCTGCGAGAGCGATAGTCTCATTGTAGTCCGCTGTGACTACGAGAGCCTTACGTTCTACTGATAGGCCAAGAAGTACAGCGACCATATCTTTTGTTTTTGGTGCATCGAAAGCAAGGCCTTCGAGGACGATCATTTCGTTGTTTTTCACTTTTGACGACAAAGCCGAGAGAAGTGCAAGACGACGAACTTTTTTAGGAAGCTTGTAAGAGTATGAACGTGGTGTTGGACCGAAGACTGTACCACCACCAACCCATTGTGGTGAGCGGATAGAACCTTGGCGCGCACGACCAGTTCCCTTTTGTTTCCATGGTTTACGGCCGCCACCGCGTACTTCCGAGCGACCTTTCGTATCGTGAGTACCTTGACGGCGTGATGCTTGTTGCATAACGATCGCGTCATAAAGTACTGAGTCATTTGGCTCGATACCGAAGATGGCTTCTGCCAATTCGATTTCGCCAACTTGTGAACCTGTTTGGTTAAGCAAAGCTACTTTAGGCATTCGTAATTCCTCCTTTCCGTGCAGTTAATTAGTTACCCTTTACCGCTGTTTTGATGATGACGTTCGACTTGCGAGCGCCTGGGATTGCGCCTTTAACGAGTACAAGGCCGCGTTCCACGTCAACTTTGACAACTTCAAGGTTTTGAATCGTTTTACGCTCGCCACCCATTTGACCAGGAAGAAGCTTCCCTTTAAATACGCGGTTAGGAGCTACAGGACCCATCGAACCAGGACGACGGTGGTAGCGCGAACCGTGAGCCATTGGTCCACGTGATTGTCCGTGACGCTTGATCGCACCTTGGAATCCTTTACCTTTCGATGTACCTGTTACGTCTACTAATTCACCTGCAGCGAAAATGTCCGCCTTGATCTCTTGACCGATTTCGTATCCTTCTACTGAAGTACGAATCTCTTTGATGAAGCGCTTAGGTGTCGCACTTGCTTTCGCAGCGTGACCTTTTGCTGGTTTGTTTTGACGTGATTCTTTGATGTCTCCGAAACCGAGTTGAAGTGCCTCGTAACCGTCTGTTTCAACTGTTTTAAGTTGAAGAACGACGTTTCCTTCGACAGCAACTACTGTTACTGGTACGACTTCGCCTGCTTCGTTGAAGATTTGAGTCATACCGAGTTTTGTTCCTAAGATTCCTTTAGCCATGAGATACACCTCCTGTTTAATAATTATTGTCTCTTCTGGCTAGTATCTACTATATGAAGAATTAAAGTTTGATTTCGATGTCAACACCTGATGGTAATTCGAGACGCATAAGCGCATCAACCGTTTTTGGTGTTGGGTTAACGATGTCGATCAAGCGTTTGTGTGTACGCATTTCGAACTGTTCACGAGCATCTTTGTACTTGTGAACGGCACGAAGGATCGTGTAGATCGATTTGTCAGTTGGAAGCGGGATTGGTCCCGAAACCTTTGCACCTGAACGCTTCGCAGTATCAACGATTTTCTCAGCTGATTGATCGAGTACGCGATGGTCGTATGCTTTTAAACGAATACGGATTTTTTCATTTGCCATGTAAGTTTCCCTCCTTTGTCGCCTATTTTTAAAAATAGACAGTTCTCCGCGGAAATTTCCACACCGGCCATGGCAAAGCTGCCTGGCGTGTCATAACCTCCCGCTTCATCGCAGCGTGCTTGTGTCAGCAGAGGTATCCGATCATTGCAAATCAACGATTGGACCCGATTTCTGCTGTAAAGTCTCTCACCACTCGCACAAACACTTAATCATTATATCGAATCTACATATGAAATGCAAGATTTGATTTTTTAATTGTGCCGGATGTCTGATGAGTTGTTCAACGTTCACTAATGTAACAAGATTCGAACCCATTTGCAAGCTATTTTCCTTCTTTTGTTGAACTATTTCTTTCGAGAACCGCCGTGCCAACTCGACCTAGCGTTTCATATAGGTTCCGAAGCGTTCGGTGACGGCTTCAATGACCGAGGCGGGGGCTCGTTTGAGACATGCTTGGACGATCCCTTCATTGAGCTCATGCGTCTCAAAATAATCCGCCAGTCGATTAAGCCGATCTTCCCGACCGATGACCGTATACAGCACGACCCACTCTTCGAGCCGCATCCAGCTGCCGACCGGTTCAATGTAAGGATGCGTATAAATCCCATCGGTACACTTCATCCGGAAACTGGCCATCACATCGATGTCGCCCCCTTCAAACACATATTCACTAAAGTATGTCGTCATGTAGTCGGCATGCGGTTTCGTTTCGACTTTCTCGCCGACTCGGCTCAACACTTGATCCAATCGTTCGAATTGATCCGGCTCCACGAATACATCCAAGTCATTCGTCGTTTCGATGAGTCCATGATGCTTCAATAACGTCGACCCACCGAACCGACACGCAATCCCATTTAAGCGGCATAACGTCTCGACTTGTTTTTCCATCCTCGTCACCCCTTCCTGCAACATATGTCCCATCTTACCACGTCTAGCCATAAAACAAAAAAGCAGCCCGCAAAATGCGGACTGCTTGAAAGGTCAGTGTATCAATCGATTACTCGATGATTTCAGTTACTGAACCAGCGCCTACTGTACGGCCACCCTCACGGATTGAGAAACGTGTTCCGTCTTCGATCGCGATTGTAGAAATCAATTCGATCGTCAACTCGATGTTGTCTCCTGGCATTACCATTTCAGTACCTTCTGGAAGGTGAACGATACCTGTTACGTCAGTTGTACGGAAGTAGAACTGCGGACGGTAGTTCGCGAAGAATGGCGTGTGACGGCCACCCTCTTCTTTAGAAAGAACGTAGATTGAAGCTTTGAACTTTGAGTGCGGCGTGATTGAACCTGGCTTAGCAAGTACTTGTCCACGCTCGATGTCTTCACGTGATACACCACGGAGAAGAGCACCGATGTTGTCGCCAGCTTCAGCGTAGTCGAGAAGCTTACGGAACATCTCTACACCAGTACATACAGTTTTCTTAGTTTCTTCTGTAAGACCAACGATTTCAACTTCGTCGTTGACGCGGAGAACACCACGCTCAACACGACCAGTCGCTACAGTACCGCGACCAGTGATTGAGAATACGTCCTCAACTGGCATCATGAATTCTTTGTCCGTGTCACGAACTGGCTCAGGGATGTACTCATCAACTGCGTTCATGAGTTCCATGATTTTTTCTTCCCACTGTGGTTCGCCGTTAAGCGCGCCAAGTGCAGAACCTTTGATTACAGGGAGGTCGTCGCCTGGGAAGTCGTACTCAGAAAGAAGTTCACGGATTTCCATTTCAACGAGCTCAAGGAGTTCTTCGTCGTCAACCATGTCAACTTTGTTCATGAATACGACGATGAAAGGAACACCTACTTGACGTGAAAGAAGGATGTGCTCACGTGTTTGTGGCATTGGGCCATCAGTTGCCGAAACAACGAGGATCGCGCCGTCCATTTGTGCAGCACCAGTGATCATGTTTTTAACATAGTCAGCGTGACCTGGGCAGTCAACGTGTGCATAGTGGCGTTTGTCAGTTTCGTACTCGATGTGAGCTGTTGCGATTGTGATACCGCGCTCACGCTCTTCAGGAGCACCATCGATTGCGTCAAACTTTGTAGCTGTTTTACCTTGTGCTTTTGAAAGTACAGCTGAGATCGCTGCAGTCAAAGTTGTTTTACCGTGGTCGACGTGGCCGATTGTACCAACGTTAACGTGCGGTTTAGAACGGTCGAATTTTTCTTTACCCATTCTAGATTCCTCCTCTATTAGACAATTAGTTTTTTATTTAACTAGGAAGACGTAGGCTACTTTTAACATACGTCCTCCTTAGCTTACAACAATCAATTAAGCGTTACAACCGTTATTAGCCGTTCGCTTTTTTGATGATTTCTTCTGCGATTGACTTCGGTACTTCTTCGTAGTGATCGAAGTGCATCGAGTACGTTCCGCGTCCTTGCGTACGTGAACGAAGCGATGTCGCATATCCAAACATTTCTGAAAGTGGAACCATTGCTTTAACGACTTGAGCGTTACCGCGTGCTTCCATACCTTCTACGCGTCCACGGCGTGACGTGACGTCACCCATGATGTCTCCCAAGTATTCTTCTGGGATAACAACTTCGACACGCATCATTGGCTCAAGGATTACAGCTTTCGCTTGTTCCTTAAGTTGTTTAACCGCCATCGAAGCAGCAACTTTAAACGCCATCTCGTTCGAGTCGACATCGTGGTACGATCCGAAGACGAGGGCAGCTTTAACGTCCACTACTGGGTAACCAGCGAGGATACCGTTTTCGAGAGCTTCTTCAATCCCGTTCTGAACAGCTGGGACGTATTCACGTGGTACAACACCACCGACGATCTTGTTCTCGAATGCGAATCCAGCGCCTTCTTCGTTCGGCTCGAATTCTACGACAACGTGACCGTACTGACCGCGTCCACCTGATTGACGTACGAATTTCGAATCGATCTTCGCAGCGCCACGGATTGTCTCACGGTAAGCAACTTGTGGTGCACCAACGTTAGCTTCTACTTTGAATTCGCGACGCATACGGTCAACGAGGATATCAAGGTGAAGCTCACCCATACCAGAGATGATCGTTTGACCAGTCTCTTGGTTTGTTTCAGTGCGGAAAGTTGGATCCTCTTCTGCGAGTTTCGCGAGGGCTTGACCCATCTTGTCTTGGTCAGCTTTCGATTTAGGCTCGATAGCGACCGAGATAACCGGTTCTGGGAATGTCATTGACTCGAGAACGACGTTGTCTTTCTCTGAGCAAAGCGTATCACCAGTCGTAGTATCTTTAAGACCAACGGCTGCGGCGATGTCACCAGCGAATACCATTGGGATTTCTTCACGGCTGTTCGCGTGCATTTGAAGGATACGACCGAGGCGCTCACGCTTACCTTTAGTCGAGTTCTTCACATACGAACCAGCTTGTGCTGTACCAGAGTACACGCGGAAGAACGTCAATTTACCGACGTAAGGATCCGTCATGACTTTGAACGCAAGTGCCGAGAACGGAGCTTCGTCAGAAGGCTCACGCGTGATTTCTTCTTCTGTGTCGAGGTTAACACCTTTGATTGACTCAACATCAACTGGTGATGGGAGGTAATCAACAACAGCGTCCAACATCAATTGAACACCTTTGTTTTTGAAGGCAGAACCAACGAGTACAGGGTAGAATTCTACGCTGAGTGTTGCTTGACGGATACCAGCTTTGAGTTCTTCGATTGAGATCTCTTCGCCTTCGAGGTATTTCATCATCAACTCTTCGTTGTAGTCAGCAACCGCTTCGATCAATTGACCGCGAAGTTCTTCAGCTTCGTCAGCCATGTCAGCTGGGTAGCCATCCGTTACTTCGATGTCAGTACCGAGGTCGTTCGTGTACATGTATGTCTTCTTCTCAACGAGGTCGATGATTCCTTTGAATTCATCTTCCGCACCGATTGGAAGTTGGATTGGATGTGCGTTTGCGTGTAAACGTTCGTGAAGTGTTTTCACCGAGTACAAGAAGTCCGCACCGATCTTATCCATCTTGTTGACGAATACGACACGTGGAACACCGTAAGTCGTCGCTTGACGCCATACAGTTTCTGTTTGTGGTTCAACACCTGACTGAGCGTCAAGTACCGCAACAGCGCCATCAAGTACACGGAGTGAACGTTCAACTTCAACTGTGAAGTCTACGTGTCCAGGTGTATCGATGATGTTTACACGGTGGCCATTCCACTGTGCAGTTGTCGCTGCAGAAGTGATCGTGATTCCACGCTCTTGCTCCTGCTCCATCCAGTCCATTTGTGAAGCTCCTTCATGAGTTTCACCAATCTTGTGGATACGACCTGTGTAATAAAGAATACGTTCAGTTGTTGTCGTCTTACCGGCATCGATGTGAGCCATGATCCCGATGTTACGAGTATTCTTTAGGGAGAATTCTCTTGCCATACTGGGTATTCTCCTTCCGCATGTGTTTTTCGTGTGCTGGCACACGATATGATTATACCCGAAAGCCACTCCATTAAGCCACCGCTTGGTGACGTGGAGTGGTCTTTACGTTTAACTTACCAACGATAGTGAGCAAACGCTTTGTTCGCTTCTGCCATCTTATGCATGTCTTCGCGTTTCTTAACAGACGCACCAGTGTTATTGGCTGCATCCATGATTTCATTCGCGATACGTTGCTCCATCGTTTTCTCGTTGCGGAGACGAGCGTAGTTCACGAGGTAACGAAGACCAAGTGTCGTACGGCGCTCTGGACGAACTTCAACAGGAACTTGGTAGTTTGCTCCACCAACACGGCGAGCTTTAACTTCAAGTACAGGCATGATGTTGTTCATTGCTTCTTCGAACACTTCCATAGGCTCTTTGCCTGAGCGTTCAGCGATGAGGCCAAATGCGTTGTAAATGATAGTTTGAGCTGTACCTTTTTTACCGTCTAACATGACACGGTTAATGAGGCGAGTTACCAATTTCGAGTTGTAGATCGGATCTGCGATAACGTCACGACGTTCTGCACGGTTTTTACGCATCCGAGTACCCTCCTTTCAAAATTTCAGTAGTTTTTAGTTTTGCGAGAATTACTTCTTCGCAGCTTTCGGACGTTTCGTACCGTATTTAGAACGGCCTTGCATACGTCCGTCAACACCTGCAGTGTCAAGCGCACCACGAACGATGTGGTAACGTACCCCTGGTAAGTCTTTTACACGTCCTCCACGGATAAGAACAACGCTGTGCTCTTGAAGGTTGTGGCCAATACCTGGAATGTACGCAGTCACTTCGATTTGGTTAGTCAAACGAACACGAGCATACTTACGTAATGCCGAGTTCGGTTTCTTCGGAGTCATTGTACCAACACGTGTACAAACACCACGTTTCTGTGGCGAGCTCACGTTAGTTTGTGACTTGATGAAACTGTTGTAACCTTTGTTAAGTGCTGGAGAGTCAGATTTAACGACTTTCGATTTACGTCCTTTACGGACTAACTGGTTGATAGTAGGCATCTTTGAAGATCCTCCCTTCCTGAATTATGCTATTTTCTAGACCCACCGACCCGGGTGGTTCATTTAAGGTCATAACGAAACGCTTTTACGAGGCGTAGGCATTCCATGACCTCGCAAAAACGTGAGTTATACCTTGAAAGTGGCAATAATAGCAGCCAAACCTTTCCGGAGAAAGATCGGGTGACGTCCAAGTAGCTTGCCGACTGCTGGACACCGTTGTCATCGACAACAACCGATTGGCGGCACTAAATCATAGTAGCACCGCCAACCCATGCTGTCAAGACGTTTTTATTCTACCGTCGTGTCTTCGAGAACGGCTTTCGTCTCTTCTTCTTTGAGTTTAACATCACGGTAAACCGGCATCCCAGTACCAGCTGGAACGAGTTTCCCGATGATGACGTTCTCTTTGAGTCCGAGGAGATAGTCGCGCTTGCCTTTGATGGCAGCGTCTGTCAATACACGAGTCGTTTCTTGGAACGAAGCGGCCGAGAGGAACGAATCTGTCTCAAGCGACGCTTTTGTGATTCCGAGAAGGACCGGTTTCGCTGTTGCCGGGCTCTTGCCTTCGCGAAGCGTATCTTTACACGCTTCTTTGAAGACGCTGATATCGACGAGCGAACCAGGGAGAAGTGGCGTGTCACCAGACTCGATGACTTTGACGCGGCGAAGCATTTGGCGAACCATGACTTCGACGTGTTTGTCGCCGATTTCTACCCCTTGCATGCGGTAAACTTTTTGTACTTCTTGGAGCAAGTAGTTTTGAACACCAGATACACCACGGACGGCGAGCAATTCTTTCGGATCGATCGAACCTTCCGTGAAGACTTCTCCGGCTTCTACTGTATCTCCGATTTGAACACGAAGACGTGCTCCGAACGGAATCGTGTACGTACGTGTCTCACTGAGTCCTTCGACGGTGAGTTCACGCTTGTCACGCGATTCTGTAAAGTCGATGACCGTACCAGGGATTTCCGAGATGACCGCTTGCCCTTTCGGGTTACGAGCCTCGAATACCTCTTGGATACGTGGAAGACCTTGTGTGATATCATCTCCGGCTACCCCACCTGTGTGGAAGGTACGCATTGTAAGCTGCGTTCCTGGCTCACCGATTGATTGCGCGGCGATGATTCCGACAGCTTCGCCGACTTCAACGTTCGAGCCAGTCGCCAAGTTGCGGCCGTAACATTTCTTACATACGCCGTGTGACGTGTTACATGTAAAGGCTGTACGGATTTCAACTCGTTCGATTCCAGCGTCGACGATGTCGCGAGCGAGATCTTCGGTAATCAATTGGTTCTTCTCGACCATGACTTCACCCGTTTCCGGATGTGCCACTGTCTCGAACGCTGTACGGCCGACGAGGCGGTCATACAAGTTTTCGATTTCTTCCGTGCCTTCGCGGAGAGCGGCAACGCGGATTCCGCGGTCCGTTCCACAATCTTCTTCACGGATGATGACATCTTGGGCTACGTCAACAAGACGACGCGTCAAGTAACCTGAGTCAGCCGTCTTAAGGGCTGTATCGGCAAGACCTTTACGCGCACCGTGCGTCGAGATGAAGTACTCTTGTACCGTCAGACCTTCACGGAATGAAGATTTGATCGGAAGTTCGATGATGCGGCCAGATGGAGCGGCCATCAAACCACGCATCCCTGCGAGCTGCGTGAAGTTGGACGCGTTACCACGGGCACCTGAGTCAGACATCATGAAGATTGGGTTCAAGCGATTGAGGGATTTCATCAATCGTGATTGAATCTCATCCTTCGCTTCGTTCCAAGAGCGTACAACGCGCTCGTAACGCTCATCTTCAGTGATGAGACCGCGACGGAATGACTTCATGATTTGATCGACTTGAGTTTGCGCTTCATCAAGGATTTCTTGTTTGTCCGGAAGAACGATGATATCAGCGATTCCGACCGTCACACCGGCTTTCGTCGAGTGTTTGAAGCCGAGATCTTTCATCCGGTCAAGCATGCGGCTTGTTTCAGTCGTTTCGAACTTCTGGAACACTTCCGCGATGACTTTTCCAAGGAATCCTTTTTTGAACGGCTCGACCAAAGGACGTGAGGCGATTTCTTCTGCCACGTTGGCACCTTTGTCGATGAAGTACTTGTCAGGCGTTGCTTCCTGTAAGTTTTCCATCGTCGGCTCGTTCAAGTATGGGAACGTGTTCGGCAAGATCTCGTTAAAGATCATCTTACCGACCGTTGTGATCAACATTTTCTCGTTTTGCTCATCTGTGAACGTCGGGTTGTTGAGCGTACGTGCTGGAAGAGCGACACGTGTATGCAAGTGGACATAGCCATTTTGATACGCGATGAGCGCTTCGTTCACGTTCGACAAAATTTTCCCTTGTCCGACGGCATCGTCGCGTTCAAGCGAGATGTAGTAGTTACCGAGGACCATATCCTGCGATGGTGTAACAACTGGTTTTCCGTCTTTCGGGTTCAAGATGTTTTGCGCTGCGAGCATGAGAAGACGAGCTTCAGCTTGCGCTTCAGCAGAAAGTGGTACGTGAACCGCCATTTGGTCACCATCAAAGTCGGCGTTATAAGCCGTACATACGAGCGGGTGAAGGCGAATCGCGCGACCTTCGACGAGAATCGGTTCGAAAGCTTGAATCCCTAGGCGGTGAAGCGTTGGGGCACGGTTCAAGAGAACCGGATGCTCACGAATGACTTCTTCAAGGACGCCCCAGATTTCTGGTTGCATCTTCTCAATCTTACGTTTGGCGTTCTTGATGTTCGACGCGATGCCGCGACCGACAAGTTCTTTCATCACGAACGGTTTGAAGAGTTCAAGGGCCATCTCTTTCGGGAGACCACATTGGTACATCTTCAAGTTTGGACCAACTACGATAACCGAACGTCCTGAATAGTCGACCCGTTTACCAAGAAGGTTTTGACGGAAACGACCTTGTTTCCCTTTCAACATGTGTGAAAGTGATTTAAGGGGACGGTTACCTGGTCCTGTGACCGGACGACCACGACGACCGTTGTCGATGAGGGCGTCAACCGCTTCTTGAAGCATACGCTTCTCGTTTTGCACGATGATGTTCGGCGCGCCGAGATCGAGCAAACGTTTGAGACGGTTGTTTCGGTTGATGACTCGACGATACAAATCGTTCAAGTCAGATGTCGCAAAGCGTCCACCGTCGAGCTGCACCATCGGGCGAAGCTCTGGCGGAATGACAGGAAGTACTTCAAGAATCATCCAATCTGGATCATTACCTGACGTGAAGAACGCATCGAGCACTTCAAGACGTTTAATCGCACGTGTACGACGTTGGCCTTGAACCGTCTTCAATTCTTCGCGGAGTTCTCCGACTTCCTTCTCGAGTTGAACGTCTTGAAGGAGTGTGCGGATGGCTTCTGCACCCATGTCTGCTCTGAAGTCACTGCCGTATTTTTCACGGTAGAGACGGTATTCTTTTTCCGAGAGAAGTTGTTTCTTCTCAAGCGGAGTATCACCTGGCTCCGTCACAACGTACGACGCGAAGTAGATTACTTCTTCGAGCGCACGTGGTGACATATCGAGAACAAGCCCCATTCGGCTTGGAATCCCTTTGAAGTACCAGATGTGCGAAACTGGTGCCGCGAGCTCGATATGGCCCATACGCTCGCGACGCACTTTCGCTTTCGTCACTTCAACGCCACAACGGTCACAAATGACTCCTTTATAACGGATTCGTTTGTATTTCCCGCAGTAACATTCCCAGTCTTTCGTAGGACCGAAGATTCGTTCACAGAACAATCCGTCCTTCTCTGGTTTAAGTGTACGATAGTTGATCGTTTCCGGCTTTTTGACTTCCCCGTAAGACCACGAACGGATCTTCTCGGGTGAAGCCAAGCCGATTTTCATATATTCAAATCGATTAACATCTACCAAGGGGCCGACCTCCCTTTTCGCCTTATTCCTCTTCCGTAACAGTCGGTTGAACGACTTGTTCTAACGCCGATGTTGCGTTCGGGATGTTGTCGTCATCTTCATCTTTCATTTCAACTTCTTCATCGTCCGCAGACATCATCTTGACTTCCATACCGAGCGCTTGGAGCTCTTTGATCAAGACGCGGAACGACTCAGGAACGCCCGCTTTCGGAACGCTCTCACCTTTCACGATGGCCTCGTATGCTTTCACACGACCAACCGTGTCATCCGACTTGATTGTAAGGATTTCTTGGAGCGTGTAGGCTGCGCCGTACGCTTCAAGTGCCCATACTTCCATCTCACCGAAACGCTGTCCACCGAACTGTGCTTTACCACCGAGCGGTTGTTGCGTGACGAGCGAGTATGGTCCTGTCGAACGAGCGTGAAGTTTATCATCAACCATGTGCGCGAGTTTGATCATATACATGACACCGACCGAGACGCGGTTATCGAACGCTTCACCAGTACGACCGTCATAGAGACGAGTCTTGGCATCTTTGTCCATTCCAGCTTCTTCAATCGTTGCCCATACGTCTTCCTCACGCGCACCATCGAATACAGGTGTCGCCACTTTGATGCCGAGCTTTTTAGCCGCCATTCCAAGGTGGAGTTCGAGTACCTGACCGATGTTCATCCGTGATGGTACACCTAGTGGGTTAAGCATGATGTCAATCGGTGTGCCGTCCGGCATGTATGGCATGTCTTCTTCAGGGAGAATGCGCGAGATAACACCTTTGTTACCGTGACGTCCCGCCATCTTATCCCCTTCGTGAATCTTACGTTTTTGAACGATGTAGACACGAACCATTTGGTTCACGCCTGGTGAGAGTTCGTCACCGTTTTCACGATCGAACACTTTGACGTCCAAGATGATGCCGTCGCCGCCGTTTGGTACACGGAGTGACGTATCACGGACTTCACGTGCCTTCTCACCGAAGATTGCGTGCAAGAGACGCTCTTCCGCCGTCAATTCAGTCACACCTTTAGGCGTAA
This sequence comes from Exiguobacterium sp. s50, assembly GCF_018618175.1. NCBI lineage: Bacteria > Bacillati > Bacillota > Bacilli > Caryophanales > Exiguobacterium > Exiguobacterium sp. s50. Next base: position 21,929 of record NZ_JACSLP010000012.1, on the reverse strand, counting down.
CTTTACCGACGAGGATATCGCCATCCTTGACTTCCGCACCGATGCGGATAATCCCACGGTCGTCCAAGTTGCGAAGTGCGTCATCACCGACGTTTGGAATATCACGTGTGATTTCCTCAGGTCCGAGTTTCGTGTCGCGTGACTCTGATTCGTACTCTTCGATATGAATCGACGTGTACACATCATCTTTCACGAGGCGTTCACTCATGATGATCGCATCCTCATAGTTGTAACCGTCCCATGTCATGAAGGCGACCACGACGTTACGACCGAGCGCGAGCTCACCCATATCCATCGACGGTCCGTCAGCAAGGATTTCTCCTTTTTCGACACGGTCACCAGCAGCGATGATCGGCTTCTGGTTGTAGCATGTCCCTTGGTTCGAACGGACATACTTTTGAAGTTTGTAGCGGTCAAGGTCACCTGATACCTCAGAACCGTTCACGTCAGACGTGCGGCGGACTAAGATTTCGCGTGCTGTGACACGCTCGACGACACCTGGGAATTTCGCGATAATCGCGGCCCCAGAGTCTTTCGCTGACACGTACTCCATCCCAGTACCGATAATCGGTGAATCTGGTTGAAGAAGTGGTACAGCTTGACGCTGCATGTTCGCTCCCATGAGGGCACGGTTCGAGTCATCGTTCTCAAGGAACGGGATACATGCCGTTGCGGCAGAAACAACCTGTTTCGGCGAGACGTCCATGTAATCGACTCGGTTCGGCTCAACTGACAAGTTTTGTCCGCGGAAACGGCAAAGGACTTGTTCGTTGGCGAATCCGCCTTCTTCTGTGAGCGGCATGTTCGCCTGAGCGACGACGTAGAGATCTTCTTCATCCGCCGTCATATATTGAATCTCGCTCGTGACGAGACCTGTTTCAGGGTCGACTCGACGGTACGGAGCTTCAATGAAGCCGTACTCGTTTACTTTCGCATAAGACGAAAGCGAGTTGATGAGACCGATGTTTGGTCCCTCCGGCGTTTCGATTGGACACATCCGACCGTAGTGCGAATAGTGAACGTCTCGAACTTCGAAACCGGCACGCTCACGTGTCAAACCACCCGGTCCAAGTGCAGAGAGACGACGCTTGTGCGTGAGCTCTGCGAGCGGGTTTGTTTGGTCCATGAACTGTGACAACTGCGAACTACCGAAGAACTCTTTTAGCGACGCGATAACTGGGCGAATGTTGATTAACGCCTGTGGTGTGATCGCGTTTTGATCTTGAATCGACATCCGTTCTTTAACGACACGTTCCATACGAGAAAGCCCGATCCGGAATTGGTTTTGGAGAAGTTCTCCGACTGAACGAAGACGACGGTTTCCTAAGTGGTCAATGTCATCTGTTGTTCCGACTTCGTGTAATAAGTTAAAGAAGTAGTTGATCGATGCGATGATATCAGCCGGTGTGATGTGTTTCACGCTACGGTCGATATTGCCGTTACCGATAATGTTCAAGATACGCTCTCCATCTGGGTCATCTGGTGAGATTACTTTGATCGATTGAAGACCGAACGGTTCACCTTCAGCGACGCCGCCTGTCGGCTCAGCATCCATATAACCGAGGCCGTTCTCCAAGTGTGGAAGAACGCGGTCAAGGTTGCGACGATCGAGGACAGTTCCAGCTTCGGCGATGACTTCACCTGTTTCTGGGTCAACGAGCGTCTCGGCCAATTTTTGGCCGAAGAGACGGTTTTTAAGATGAAGTTTTTTGTTCATCTTATAGCGACCGACGTTTGCAAGGTCGTAACGTTTTGGGTCGAAGAAACGAGAAACGAGAAGTGACTTCGCGTTCTCAACCGTTGGTGGTTCACCAGGGCGGAGACGCTCGTAAATTTCGATTAACGCTTTTTCTGTTGATTCTGTATTATCTTTTTCAAGGGTGTTACGAAGATACTCGTCATCCCCGAGAAGGTCGATAATCTCTTGGTCCGTACCGAAACCGAGGGCACGCAACAACACCGTTACCGGGATTTTGCGGGTACGGTCAATACGAACGTAAACGATATCTTTGGCATCTGTCTCAAGTTCGAGCCATGCACCACGGTTCGGAATAACAGTCGCTCCGAAGCCGCGCTTACCGTTTTTATCGAGTTTCGCGTTGTAATAAACGCTTGGTGAACGAACGAGTTGGGAAACGATAACGCGTTCTGCACCGTTAATGATAAACGTTCCCGATTCTGTCATGAGCGGGAAATCCCCCATGAACACTTCTTGTTCTTTGAGCTCACCTGTCTCTTTGTTTTGCAAACGTACTTTTACGCGCAATGGCGCAGAGTAAGTTACGTCTCGCTCCTTCGACTCATCGATCGAATACTTCGGCTCACTGAGCGAATAGTCGATGAACTCGAGCACGAGGTTTCCGGTGAAGTCGGAGATTGGCGAAATGTCCGTAAACATCTCTTTCAATCCTTCACGCAAGAACCACTCGTAAGAAGCAGTTTGAATTTCAATCAAATTCGGAAGCTCTAATACCTCACTGATACGGGCAAAGCTTCTTCTCTGACGGTGACGACCGTACTGAACAAGTTGACCAGTCAACTGATTCACCTCTCAGACCCCCAATTCTCTATCGAATTTTTCGGGCGTAATAATCGAACATTGTCATTGAATGTCGCCTCTTTTCCGCGTCTAAAAAGCGGCAAACGCGGCAGTTCAAAGCGAATTCCATTCCAATGGCATTTTATAATGTTAGCATATACGTTATAGCGAGTCAACAAGACTTCACCGTTTGTCAAGAGCGAATTGCCCGGAAAATGAAATAGCCCTTTTCTTTCGCAACCGTCTCGACTTGACCGAACACATCTTCAAGCAACTTCTTGGCAGAAGGCGCTCCTTGTTTCTTTTGAATAACGACGTAGAGCGCTCCACCTACGACAAGGTGTGTATACGCATCGCGCAAAATCGTGTGGACCACTTGCTTCCCGGCCCGAATCGGCGGATTGGTCACGATTGCGGCGAACTGTTCATCACCGACTCCGTCATAAGCGTGGCTGAGTCGCGTCTCAATCGTCACCCCATTTTGGGCGGCGTTTTGCTCTGACAAGGCAAGCGCTCGCTCGTTCACGTCGACGAGGAGTGCTTCACGCCCAGAGGCGTCGGCAAGCGAGATCCCCATCGGACCGTAGCCGCAGCCCACATCTAAAATGCGTCCTTCAACATCAGGCACTTCAAATGATTCGATTAAGAGACGTGACCCAAAATCGACCGATCCTTTCGAGAACACGCCGCGGTCCGAGGTGAAGCGATATGTCTTCCCTCGCAACTCAAACGTCCATGTCTCAGGGGCACTTTTCGAACTAGGGTCGTTCGTATAGTAATGATCTCCCATGCATTGAACCTCCTAACCCACTCTTCAAGGAAATAAAAGAAGCTCGCCATAGCGAGCTTCTATAGGTTGTAGAAGTAAAAGTTAGATTACTTAACTTCGACAGTTGCGCCAGCTTCTTCAAGCTTAGCTTTGACTGCGTCTGCATCTTCTTTAGAAACGCCTTCTTTGACTGGAGCTGGAGTTCCGTCAACGAGTGCTTTCGCTTCTTTAAGACCGAGGCCTGTAAGTTCACGTACCGCTTTGATGACGTTGATTTTACCAGCGCCAGCGTTTGTGAGGATTACGTCGAATTCAGTTTGCTCTTCAGCTACTGCTGCGCCTGCACCTGCAACTGCTACTGGAGCTGCTGCTGATACGCCGAATTCTTCTTCGATTGTTTTTACGAGTTCGTTAAGTTCGAGAACCGTCATTGATTTGAGGTCTTCGATGAATTGCTCTTTGTTGAAAGCCATTATGGTTTTCCTCCTTTGATGTTGTAAAGATTGGTTTTTGTTACGCTACGAGACAAAAATTAAGCAGTTTGCTCTTCTTTTTGTTCTGCGATTGCGTTTGTTGCGACTGCGAGCCCACGGATTGGAGCTTGAAGTACGCTGAGAAGCATCGAGAGAAGACCTTCGCGTGATGGAAGTTCTGCAAGGGCTTTAACTTCTTCAAGTGAAGAAACTTTGCCTTCGATGATTCCGCCTTTCAATTCGAGCGCTTTGTGCTCTTTCGAGAAGTCGTTCAAGATCTTCGCTGGAGCTACAACGTCTTCGTTCGAGAACGCGATTGCTGTAGGGCCAGTGAAGACTTCGTCAAGACCTTCGAAGTTCGACTGAACTGCTGCGCGGCGAAGAAGACCGTTTTTGTATACTTTGAACTCGATTCCAGCGTCACGGAGTGATTTACGGAGTGTAGTCACTTCTTCAACTGTAAGTCCACGGTAGTCAACAACGATTGTCCCAACGCTTGCTTGCATTTTCTCAGCGATTTCATCGACGAGTGCCGATTTCTGAGATACGATTTTTTCGCTTGCCATGTGTTTGCACCTCCTAGTCAATTCTTATACCGGACGAGAGGCTGCTCTTCAAAAAGAAATCCCTCGTATGAAGACATACGAGGGCGTAATTGTTTGAAAGTAAACCTGTGACAACAGGCTCAAGTTCGAGCAAAGACACCTCGGAAGGGTTTACGGACCGATGTCCACCTTCTGTCTACGGTAATCCAACATATTCGGTTGAACGTGTATTACTTTAACAGCGGTATCACACGTTGTCAACAGTTTATTTCAAGTAGATTACTTGATGAAGTCGGCAGTCGCGACACGGATCCCAGGACCCATTGTCGAAGAAAGCGCGATGTTTTTAAGGTAAGTTCCTTTTGCAGTAGCAGGCTTCACTTTCATGAGCGTCTCGATGATTGTCTCGATGTTCTCAGTAAGTTTAGTTGCTTCAAACGATTTCTTACCAACTGGTACGTGGATGTTACCGGCTTTGTCAACGCGGTACTCTACTTTACCAGCTTTGATGTCCGCGATTGCTTTCGTCACGTCGAACGTCACTGTGCCTGTTTTCGGGTTAGGCATGAGGCCTTTTGGTCCGAGAACGCGACCAAGTTTACCAACTTCGCCCATCATGTCAGGTGTCGCAACGATAACATCGAAGTCGAACCATCCTTGTTGGATTTTAGTGATGAACTCAGAGTCACCGACATAGTCAGCGCCAGCCGCTTCAGCTTCTTTAACTTTTTCGCCTTTTGCGAAGACGAGAACTTTTTGTGTTTTACCAGTACCGTGTGGAAGTACGACGGCACCGCGGATTTGTTGGTCCGCTTTCTTCGGATCTACGCCGAGACGGACAGCAACTTCGATTGTTTCATCGAATTTAGCAGTAGCTGTTTTTTGAACGAGTTCAACGGCCTCAGTGAGTTCGTATGACTTCATGCGATCAACAAGCTTAGCTGCTTCTTGGTGTTTTTTACCCATGATTCTTTTCCTCCTTGTGGTTAGCGGAATTTCCTCCCACATAATGAAGGGATTGAAGGTGAGCATAATATTCACCGACAATCCCAGAGACTAATAAATTAGTCTTCGATTACAATACCCATACTACGCGCAGTACCTTCAACCATAAGCATCGCTGTTTCAACAGACGACGCGTTAAGGTCAGGCATTTTAAGTTCAGCGATTTCGCGAACTTTATCACGCTTAACCGTTGCTACCTTCTTACGGTTTGGTTCACCAGAACCGCTCTCGATACCAGCAGCTTTCTTCAAAAGAACTGCAGCTGGTGGAGTTTTCGTAATGAATGTAAACGAACGATCTTCGTATACCGTAATGACTACAGGAATAATCAATCCGGCTTGGTCTTGTGTACGAGCGTTGAACTCTTTACAGAATCCCATGATGTTAACACCTGCTTGACCAAGTGCTGGTCCTACTGGTGGTGCTGGGTTAGCTTTACCAGCTGGGATTTGAAGTTTAACGAGTTTAGTAACTTTTTTCGCCACGAGACACACCTCCTTAAGTCTAAAATGTGGTTTCTTGGACGTTGTGCGCCCTCCCACTCAATCTATTAGGTCGAGTTTGTACCGAAATAAAGCACAACATCAAACATTTCCGATTGTACCATCCGTTCCCGAGAATGGCAAGTGGGTTTAGTTAATTTTCTGAACTTGTTCGAAATCAAGTTCAATTTTTGTTTCACGGCCGAACATGTCAACGACAACTTTGAGCTTCTCTTTCTCGGTTTCGATTTCATCAATCGTACCTTCAAAGTTCTCAAATGCGCCTTCTTTGACACGGACGAGGTCGCCGAGTTCGTAGTTGTAACGATCTTTCTTCTCGATGAGACCCATCTGTGACAATACGTTCGTCACTTCGTCCGGTTGAAGCGGAATCGGCTTAGCGCCGCCGCCCGTCGAACCGAGGAAGCCGGTGACGTTCGGTGTGTTCCGAACGACATACCATGAATCATCCGTCATGATCATTTCGACGAAGACGTAACCTGGGAAGCTTTTCACTTCTTTTTCTTTAATCTTCTTCTCGCCACTCTTGAGAGTGACTTCTTCTTGCGTTGTTTCAGTCGGAACGAGGACGCGGAAAATTTTATCTTCCATGTTCATCGAACCGATTCGACGTTCTAGGTTTTCTTTGACGTTGTTTTCAAATCCAGAATACGTCTGGACAACAAACCATTGTTTCTCCACGGCTTTCACCTCTTTCCTTAGTTAATCAATAGGTTGACGAGATAACTGACACCAGTATCTACGCCGAACACGAACAGGCCGACCACGACGACCGTCGCGATGACCGTGATGGTATATTTTGTGAGCTCTTTACGAGTCGGCCAACTCGTTTTCTTTAACTCTTTCCATACATCGCGCAAAAAGTTCATGATAGCTTCCTCCTACGTTGAATGCCAATCTACGTTACTTTGATTCTCGATGTGTCGTATGTGCATTGCAACGACGACAGAACTTTTTCAGTTCGAGCCGCGTCGTCACGTCGTCTTGCTTAACGGTCGAATAACCGTTCGACCCGCAATCCGAACACGCGAGACTTACTTTCTTTGCCATTCATAAGCGCCCCTTTCGACAGCTCTCCCACTAAAAAAGAGCGAAAAAAAAACGCCTCCTGTAAATGGCGTCTACGGACAAGGCGCTGCCTTAAAAGTATCACATAGGAGGCTTGCGGTCAATATCGGTTAGCTCGTCAGCGTTTTGACGTCGACATGCCGCTCAAACTTTTTCTTCACGCGCTGTAACGCGTTATCAATCGACTTCACGTGACGGTCGAGGTCGTCTGAGATTTCTTGATACGAACGGCCGTCCAAATAAAGACGTAACACTTTTCGTTCCAAGTCACTCAGGAGCTCTTCCATCTTTTCTTCCATGAACAGTTGCTCTTCACGCGTGACGAGCAAATCTTGCGGGTCTGTCGGATGCGGCGGCAAAATCACATCAAGAAGCGTCCGGTCCGACTCGTCGTCAAAAATCGGCTTATCGAGCGAGACGTAAGAGTTGAGCGGAATATGTTTTTGACGCGTCGCCGTTTTAATGGCGGTGATCATTTGACGCGTGATGCACATCTCAGCAAAACTTTTGAACGAAGCGAGCCGTTCGTCCCGATAGTCCCGAACCCCTTTATACAGACCGATCATCCCTTCTTGGACGATATCCTCGTGGTCGGCACCGATTAAAAAATAAGACCGTGCCTTCGCCCGAACGAAATATCGGTAACGTTCAATCAAAAACTCAAGAGCGTCGCTATCCCCTTCGTTACGCGCAAGAAAGACGAGCTCTTCGTCGGACATGTTTTCAAACTGCTCGTATGGCCATCCGTTCATGTTTCCTACCCCCCGGCGATTGATGAACTTATGTAAGTTTGTGCTCTCATTATAGGCGCCGTTTAAAACGACCGTCAAATAAAATTCTAAAAATTCCGTCAATTACAATTCGTGTAACTCATACATGTAATAGTATACAACATTTCTTTCCAAAAAAATGTCAAATTAAAAACAAAGACGAGTTCATTTCATGAACTCGTCCGTGAGTTTCGTCACCGCTTCATTTACGACGACGAATTTCTTCCAATCGGGCCCGCACATCTGGCGTGAGGTCGATTGTTTTTCGGTTGGATCGGTCCTGCTCAAGCGCCGACCGCTCTTGGGCGATTAACTGCTGCGCTTGTTTCCAATCTTTGAGCAGTTCGGCCGCGGGCACGCGGAGGGCGCCTTGACCGAAGATGACCCATTGCTCGGTGAAATCGTTCGTCGCGACGAATAACGTGACGAGACGATCATCGACGAGTTCATGGGCCCGCCGCTCAATCCATTCGTCCGCGGTCTCGTTCTCTTTCGTGTAGATGACCGCGATCCGACTCTGTTTCGCTTTCGACTCTCGTCCATAACGCATATGCGCATCGAAGACAATCGTCACTTCACGACCTGTGACCGCCTGATACTCGGCCATCGCTTCAATCAAGTCGGTACGTGCCTTCTCAAAATCGATGTCGCGCAGTTTGCGAAGGTGTGGCCAAGCGCCAATGATGTTATACCCATCCACGAGGAGCAGTTCCCGTTTCTTGATACTCATGACAATGGGTTACGTGAGCGGTGCACTTCATACAATAGAAGCGCGGCCGCGACCGAGGCGTTCAGCGATGTGACATGACCAACCATCGGCATATGGACGAGGAAGTCACACGACTCCCGCACGAGGCGGCTCATCCCTTTGCCCTCACTACCGATGACAACGACGAGCGGCATGTTCCCATCGAGGCGGCGATAATCTTGGCTCTCGCTCGCGTCCGTCCCGACGACCCATAGTCCTTTCTCTTTCAACTCTTCAAGCGTCCGCGTCAAGTTCGTGACGCGTGCGACCGGGATATACTCAATCGCACCCGTCGAGGCTTTCGCCACCGTCTGCGTCAATCCAACCGAGCGGCGCTTCGGAATGATGATTCCGTGGGCTCCGACCGCATCCGCCGTCCGAAGAATCGAACCGAGGTTGTGCGGGTCTTCGAGCTCATCGAGCAAGATGAAGAGCGGCGTTTCCCCTTTCGACTCAGCGAGTGCGAACATGTCTTCAACCGACTTATATTCGTAAGCGGCGACCGCGGCGACAACGCCTTGGTGATGTTCACTGCCGGCCATCTTCTCGAGTTTCGTCTTCGGGACGAATGAGATTTGGACCGACGCCTCGTTAGCCATCCCGATGATTTGGGCGAGTGGCCCTTTCTGTTGGCCTTCCATGATGAAGACCTTGTTCATGTCACGTCCGCTCCGGAGTGCTTCCATGACCGGGTTGCGCCCGTATAAAAAATCGATTCCTTCTTCCATCACATCGACTTCTTGGTAGTCCGGACGTTCTAGTTTCTGACGTTGCGGACGGTCGTTCCGTTCACCACGTGGGCGGTCATTCCGTTCGCCGCGTGGACGATCGAATGAGCGTTGCTCCCTTGCTCCGTCATGTCGTTTCGAATGACTCGGTTTCGAGCCATGCGAACGCTTGTTCGATGAGTTCTTCAAGACGATCCCTTCTTTCCATTAGATATGTGTAACCAATCAATGCTTCGAATGCGGTCGAGTAGCGATACGTATGAACATCTGTCCGCTTTGGGATTGAACCAGATTTCGCGTTCTTCCCGCGGCGGACAACGGCCGTTTCATCTTCGCTCAAGATGCCTGTCTCGAGCCAGTGGGTCACGACCCCAGCCTGGGCGGCCGCATTTACGTAGCGAATGGCGCCGCGGTGGAGATCGTTCGGCTTCGTCATCCCTTGTCCGAGCAGTCGTTTGCGTACCGCCATCTCATAGACGGCGTCCCCCATATAGGCGAGGGCGAGAGCGTTCAGTTGAGGAGCCTGTTGCTTCATAACCGCTTCCACCGCACCCCTTGGGCCGTATCTTCGAGTTGAATGTTCTGGTCTTTCAGGAGGTCACGAATCTCATCGGCACGCGCGAAGTTTCGCTCCGCCCGGGCCGTGTTCCGCTCTTGAATCAATTGATCGATTTCCGCGTCAAGCAGTTCCACTTCGTTCGCAATCGTTAAACCGAGCACGCCCGTCAACTCTTCGAACAGGGCGATCACGTGTTCCAACGTCGTTTTCGAGACGTGGTCCGCCTTTGCGTAGATATTGGCTTCACGCGCCAAGTCGAATAAGACCGTCACCGCGTTCGCCGTATTGATATCATCATCCATCGCTTCGATGAACGTGGTTTTAATTGTCGCGAGCTTGCGTTCCATCGCTTCACACGGTTCTTCAAGACCAGCTGTGACCGACAGGCGGTACGCGACGTTTTGGTATGCTTCCTTGATGCGATCCCATCCGTTCGCCGCTTGTTCAATCAACTCACGACTGTAGTTGATCGGATGGCGATAATGGACCGACAACATGAAGAAGCGGAGCACCATCGCATCGACTTCTTTCAACGCCTCATGGACGAGTAGGAAGTTGCCGAGCGATTTGGACATCTTCTCGTTCTCGATATTGATGAATCCGTTATGCAGCCAATAGTTGGCGAACTTCGTATGGTTGCACGCCTCCGATTGGGCAATCTCGTTCTCGTGGTGCGGGAACTTCAAGTCATGGCCCCCGGCGTGAATGTCGATCGTCGTGCCAAGGTGTTTTTTCGCCATCGCTGAACACTCGATGTGCCAGCCTGGACGACCTTGTCCCCATGGACTCTCCCATGCCGGCTCACCTGGTTTCGCGGCTTTCCACAAGACGAAATCGAGCGGGTCTTCTTTCTTTTCCCCGACGTCGACACGTGATCCCGCGCGTAAGTCTTCAATCGACTGCTGGCTCAATTTGCCATACGTCTCAAACTTACGCGTCCGGAAATAGACGTCCCCGCCTGCTTCATACGCAAAGTCCTGCGTCTCGAGTTCGCGGATGAATGTGATAATCTCTTCCATCGTGTCCGTGACACGTGGATGGACGTCCGCCGGCAATACGTTCAAGGCACCCGTGTCTGCCAAATACGCGTCGATATACCGATTCGTCAACGTACCGACGTCTTCTCCGAGCTCATTGGCGGTCCGAATGATTTTATCGTCGACATCTGTAAAGTTGAGGACGTATTTGACGTCATAGCCTCGATACGTCAAGTAGCGGCGGACCGTATCAAAGGCAATCGCTGGACGAGCATTGCCGACGTGAATGTAATTGTAAACGGTCGGTCCACATACATACATCGACACTTTCCCAGGTACGATTGGTACAAACGGCTCTTTTTTATTCGTGAGGCTGTTGTAAAACTGAATCATGTGTATTCTCCTCCATCCGTTTCTCTAATGAAGCAAGTTTGTCTTCTAGCTGAGCGACGGCACGTTCCAGCCGCTCTTGGCACTCGCGGTCCGGGTCGGGGAAGCGGTGATCGAGATCATGCTGCTTAACCCGTTCGCCGTTCCGGATGACGACCCGGCCTGGAATCCCGACGACCGTCGAGTCGGATGGGACGTCTTTTAAAACGACAGAACTCGCCCCGATTTTGACGCAATCGCCAATCGTGATATTGCCGAGCACTTTCGCCCCGGCAGAGATGAGGACATCATTCCCGATCGTCGGGTGACGTTTCCCTTTCTCTTTTCCCGTTCCGCCGAGCGTCACGCCCTGATAAATCGTTACATTGTTACCGATAATCGCCGTCTCACCAATGACGATGCCAAACCCGTGATCGATAAAGAGACGTTCACCGATGACCGCACCGGGATGAATCTCAATTCCCGTCAACCAACGGCTCGTCTGCGCGATTAACTTCGCCATTAACTTGACTTTGCGCGTCCATAGACCGTGCGCGATTCGATGTGCCCACAGGGCGTGTAACCCTGGATAGGTCAAGACGACCTCTATTTTTGATCTTGCGGCCGGGTCGAGTTCGAGCACGTTTCGTATATCGGCGCTCACACTTTTCCAAAATCCCATAATTGTTCTCCTTTTCCATATCAAAAACAAAGACGCCCCTGTGCCAAGGCACAGAGACGCCGTAAGCGCGGTTCCACTCTGTTTGGGAAAGTTCCCCTCTCATGTCTCGTTAACGCCGAGTCGCGGTCCCGACTACGTATCGCCGGAACGGCTCCGAGGTGCACTTCGACGGGGGACGCTTCTAGAACTTCCAGCCTAGGTTCTAGTCTCTGTTAAGTGTCATACCGCTTACTTTCCTCATCGTTGCCTTTAAGCTAATAATGTTGTGAGACGTGCCAAGACACGCTCTTTGCCAATTAGTGAAATGGCGTTCGGAAGCTCTGGTCCGTGCGTCTGCCCGGTCGTCGCGACCCGGATCGGCATGAACAAGTTCTTTCCTTTTTGGCCAGTCGCCTTTTGTGTCGTTTTCGTCGCTGCTTTGACGGCTTCCGGTGTGAAGTCTTCGATTGCTTCAAGTTGAGCCTTGAATTCGGCGAGGACAGCCGGTACCGTTTCTCCAGCGAGGACCGCATTGGCCTCTTCGTCGTATTCGACCTCGTCTTTAAAGAACAGGTCCGTCAACGTCACGATTTCAGCACCGTGTGTCATTTGTTCTTTATAGAGGGCGATCAACGCTGTCGCCCAATCGGCTTGTTCCATCGACAAGGCGTTCGGTAAACGTCCTGCTTCTTGTAAGAATGGTAAACTGAGTGCCACCACTTCGTCAAGCGAAGCCTGTTTCATATAGACGCTGTTGATCCAAGCAAGCTTCTGTTGGTCAAAGACGGCCGGGCTCTTCGACAAACGACTCGCATCAAACATCTCGATGAACGCTTCTTTCGTGAAGATCTCCTCTTCTCCGACCGGCGACCAACCGAGGAGCGAGATGAAGTTAAAGAGTGCCCCTGGAAGGTATCCGAGATCAGCGTATTGTTCGATAAACTGAATGATCGACTCATCACGCTTCGATAACTTCTTATGGTTCTCGTTATAAATCAATGTCATATGACCAAACGCCGGATAGTCCCAACCGAGTGCGTCATAGATCATCATCTGTTTCGGTGTGTTGGCGATATGATCATCCCCGCGCAAGACGTGGCTGATTTTCATCAAGTGATCGTCGACGACGACAGCGAAGTTGTACGTCGGGATGCCGTCCTGTTTGACGATGACCCAGTCGCCGAAGTCTTTCGACTCGAACGAGACGTCGCCTTTGACGACATCGGTCCACTTGTATGTGACCGACTCTGGTACACGAATCCGAATCGACGGTTTACGTCCTTCGGCTTCGAACGCAGCTTGCTCTTCGTCGCTCAAGTTACGATGTGCACCCGAATACCGCGGTGCCTCGCCGCGTGCGATTTGAGCCTCACGCTCCGCCTCGAGTTCTTCAGACGTCATATAGCATTTATAGGCGAGTCCGTTGTCCATCAACTCGTTCACATATTTATTGTAAAGGTCGAGTCGTTCCATTTGGAAGTAAGGACCATGATCGCCGCCGCGACCTGGACCTTCATCCCAATCGATTCCGAGCCATTCCAAATACTTCATCTGACTCTCGACACCGTTTTCCACGTTCCGCTTTTGGTCCGTGTCCTCGATTCGGAGAATCATCTTCCCGCCGGCATGGCGAGCATACAAATAGTTAAATAGCGCGGTCCGGGCGTTCCCAATATGAAGGTGACCCGTCGGACTCGGCGCATAGCGTACGCGCACTTCACTCATAATATTTCCACCTTTCTTCTCTTCTGCCCAAATAGTATACCACTTTTGTCAAGCGCGGTTGAGCAGGATGACCGCCTGGGCGGCAATTCCTTCTTCACGTCCGGTGAAGCCTAGCTTTTCAGTCGTCGTCGCTTTGACGTTCACTTGGCTGATGTCTGCCTCGAGCAACTCGGCGATGACCGCTCGCATATCGTCGATGTACGTGCGAAGCTTTGGCCGCTCCGCCATCACTGTCGCATCGACGTTGCCGAGCACATAGCCTTCCGCTTTGACGAGTTGCCAGACGTGCTGCAACAACACTTTCGAGTCCGCGTCCTTAAATTCCGGGTCCGTATCCGGGAAATGCTTGCCGATATCCCCCGCCGCAATCGCTCCGAGCGCTGCATCGGCAATCGTATGCAACAAGACGTCCGCATCCGAGTGGCCAAGCAGGCCGCGGTCGTGTGGAATCTCGATTCCCCCTAAAATGAGCGGACGCCCTTCGGCGAACGCATGTACATCAAATCCTTGTCCGATTCTCATCGATAGTCCTCCTTCGTTAAAATCGCTTCACCAAATAATAAATCTTCCGGGGTCGTCATTTTAATGTTGTGGTAATCCCCCGGGATAATCATCACCCGTTGCCCGGTCCATTCGAATAGACTGGCATCATCCGTCCCGATAAAACGAGCAGCTTCTGCCCGCTCATGGGCGGCTTGAATGGCGCCTGCCGGAAACGCTTGGGGCGTCTGCGCCAACCATAGTGCCTCACGCGGCACCGTCTGCGTGATGTGTCCGTCCATCACTTGTTTCACCGTATCTTTGACCGGAACAGCGAGAATCGCCCCTGCCGTCTTGGCCGCTTCGGCGATGGCATGAAGTTGGTCAAGGCGCACAAATGGCCGTGCCCCGTCATGAATCAAGACGACATCTTCGGGATTGACGACTTGCAATCCGGCTCGAACGCTCTGTTGTCGTTCTTCCCCACCCGTCACATATGTAATCGGGGTTTGGACATGACGCAACTGCTGCTCGAACCACGCTTGCTCCTCAGGACGCACCGCGAGCACGATGCGCGAGCACCATGCATCTCTCGCGAACGCTGCCACGGTCCACACGATAATCGGTTTTCCTTGCAGCGTCAGCATCAACTTATTCTCATCGGCTCCCATCCGCTTTCCTTTTCCTGCGGCCGGAATGACAACCGTATAGCGTACCATTCCATTCACCCCTTTTCGCGAAAAAAGAGAGCGCCGATGCGTCTCTTTTTCCACTTATTTATTCAGGACGAGCAAAAATCATGCGGCCAGCCGACGTCTGAAGCACGCTCGTGACGACAACAGGTAACGTCTTCGAGATCAGCTTGCGCCCACCTTCAACGACGACCATCGTGCCATCTTCGAGATAGGCGACACCTTGATTTTGTTCTTTTCCTTCTTTAATGACCGTCACGACCATCTCTTCTCCTGGAATGACGATCTGTTTGACCGAGTTGGCCAAATCGTTAATGTTCAATACTGGGACGTTCCGAACTTCACACACTTTGTTCAAGTTGTAGTCGTTCGTGACGACGATGCCTTTTTTCAATTCGGCCAACTTGATCAATTTGATATCTACTTCGGCGACGTCTTCAAAGTCCCCATCGTAGATTTCCACTTCGATCCGGTCGTTGTCTTGTAACTCTTTTAAAATATCAAGACCGCGACGGCCCCGGTTACGCTTCAGCGTATCCGACGAGTCCGCAATATATTGAAGCTCACCGATGACGAACTGCGGCACGATGAGTGTCCCTTCGATGAAACCGGTCTTCGAGATATCAGCGATTCGACCATCGATGATGACGCTCGTATCCAAAATTTTATCGTTAGAGCGGCGCAATGGTTCCGCGGCCGGCTTCTCTCGTTCACTTTTGACGAACAGTTTAATCCATTCATTCCGCTTCCGGTAACCGACGGCAAAGCCGAAGTAACCGAACAGAGCGGTCACAAAAATCGGTACAATCTTGCTGAGCAAGAAGATATTCGTCACTTCTAACGAGACGCTGATCAAAAAGGCGATCAACAAACCAATAATCAATCCGATTGAGCCAAACAAAATATCGCCGACCGGCAAACGGACAAGCCGTTCTTCGATAAAACGGATAAATTTAACGACCCCATCGGTCAAGAACAAACTAAGAATGAAGAAGATAAGTCCACCAATCAAACTAGCAACGTAAGGAATCGTCAACCAAGCCGGTACACTCACACCAAGGTCGCCTAATAGCAACATCGCTTCGATAATTCCAAACCAACCGACGACGAGTCCGATCAATATAAATCCGATTCGTACAGCAATCTTCACTCATTCCACCTCCTTCATTATGAATTAAAATTTCAAGAAATTAACACTTTCATTGTAACACGGTTCTTTTGAAAGCGTTCGTTACAAAGCGTTAAAAACTGCCGGAAGCGCCCCGTCAGAACGGGATAGCGAGTTGGAGCGCTTCATCGACAGTACTGACACCGACGACATCGATACCAGGCGGGGCTGTCCAGCCCCCGAGGTTGTTTTTCGGAATGATGGCCCGGGTGAATCCAAGCTTGGCCGCTTCAGCGACACGTTGCTCAATCCGTGACACCCGCCGTACCTCACCGGTCAATCCGACTTCGCCGATACATACATCCGTCGGACGGGTCGGACGGTCCCGGAAGCTTGATGCGATCGAAATACAAATGGCCAAGTCGATGGCCGGTTCGTCCAATTTAACGCCCCCGGCCGCCTTCAAATAAGCGTCTTGCGTTTGGAGCAAGAGACCCGAACGCTTCTCGAGCACAGCCATGAGAAGGGCGACCCGGTTCTGGTCAATCCCGGTCGCCATCCGGCGCGGGTTCCCGAACGAGGTCGGCGAGATGAGCGCCTGTAACTCGACGAGCACGGTCCGCGTCCCTTCCATCGATGCGACGACGGTGGAGCCCGAGACGCCAGCAGTTCGTTCTTCCAGGAAGATTTCAGACGGATTGAGCACTTCTTCGAGCCCGCCTTCTTTCATTTCAAAGATGCCAATCTCGTTCGTCGAACCGAACCGATTTTTGACGGCCCGTAAAATTCGGAATGTATGGTGACGCTCCCCTTCGAAGTAAAGGACCGCATCCACCATGTGCTCGAGCAGACGAGGACCGGCAATCGAACCTTGTTTCGTCACGTGACCGACGATAAAGACGGCCACTCCTCGCGTTTTAGCGATTTTCATGAGCGCTGCCGTACATTCCCGGACTTGGGCGACACTACCTGGCGCCGATTGGATTTCATCCATATAAACGGTTTGAATCGAGTCGATGATGACGAACCCCGGTTCTTCTTCATCGATGACTCGTTCAATCATCAACATGTCCGTCTCTGCGAGGACATATAAGTCTTCAGTCGGCAGACCGAGCCGTTCGGCTCGGAGTTTCGTCTGTTTGAGCGATTCTTCCCCGGAAATATAGAGCACTTTCCGTCCACTATGAGCCAAATGGGCACTCACTTGGAGGAGAATCGTCGACTTCCCGATTCCCGGGTCCCCACCGACGAGGACGAGCGAGCCTGGGACAATACCGCCACCGAGCACCCGGTCAAACTCTTGACTGTTCGTATGGACGCGCGTCTCTTCTTGCGACACGACGTCCGACAGACGTTCTGGCTTCAACTGTCTCGAGGAGCTATGGACGAATGCGGCTCCCCGCTTCGCCTTTTTCTCTTCGACAAATTCTTCGACGAGCGTATTCCACTCGTTACAACCTGGGCAACGTCCCATCCATTTTGCGGATTCGTATCCGCATGACTGACATACATACTTCGTTTTAATTTTTGCCATGATGTTCCTTTCCGTCTAAAAAAGCCCCCTCACACGAGAGAGGGAGCCTTGTAGTTACTGAACGACACCTTCATTACGGACGACGAATTCGCCATCTTGTACATCGAGCGCCACTTTGCTGCCTTTTGTGATGCTGCCACTGAGCATCGCTTCTGAGAGTCGGTCCTCAACCTCACGCTGGAGCGCACGGCGGAGTGGACGAGCCCCGTATTCCGGATCGTACCCGACTTCGGCGATTTTCTCGAGCGCCGATTCCGTCAAGCTGAAATCAATCCCTTGTTCTCCGAGACGTTTTGTAAGTGTCTCGGCCATAAGTTTGACGATTTCTTGGATGTGTTCTTTTTGGAGCGAGTGGAAGACGGTGATTTCGTCAATCCGGTTCAAGAACTCAGGACGAAACGCCTTCTTCAACTCTTCCATAACTTTATCTTTCATTTCCGTATATTCACGCTTCACGTCATCTTCAACCGTGAACCCGACGTACTTGTTCCGTTTGAGCGCTGCCGCACCGACGTTTGACGTCATGATGATGACCGTGTTCCGGAAGTCGACCGTACGCCCTTTCGAGTCGGTCAAGCGACCGTCATCGAGCACTTGGAGCAAGATGTTGAACACTTCAGGGTGAGCCTTTTCAATCTCATCAAGCAAGATGACCGAATATGGCTTGCGGCGAACTTTCTCTGTCAATTGACCGCCCTCTTCATAACCGACGTAACCTGGAGGCGATCCAACGAGACGACTCGTCGCGTGTTTCTCCATGTACTCCGACATGTCGATTCGGATGATGGCGTCTTCGTCACCGAACAACGCTTCAGCTACAGCACGAGCCAGCTCGGTTTTCCCGACACCAGTTGGTCCGAGGAAGACGAACGAACCAATCGGACGTTTCGGATCTTTCAATCCAGCACGTGCTCGGCGAATCGCCCGCGAAATCGATTTAACGGCTTCATCTTGACCGATGACTCGGCCGTGGAGAATTGATTCGAGTTTGAGGAGACGGTCTGTCTCTTCTTCAGCAATCTTCGTCACAGGTACTCCTGTCCAGTTGGCGACGACTTGCGCGATGTCTTCTTTCGTTACTTCTAGTTTTTCGTTCCCTTGCTTATTCTGCCATTCCGATTTGAGCTGTTCGAGTTCATCTCGAAGTTTCTGTTCGGTATCGCGTAGTGAGGCAGCCTTCTCGAACTCTTGACTCTGTACAGCCGAATCTTTTTCTTTGCGAATCGACTCAAGACGAGCCTCGAGTTCTTTCAAGTTCGGCGGTGCCGTGAATGAGCGAAGTCTTACTTTCGAAGCAGCCTCATCGACGAGGTCGATCGCTTTATCTGGAAGGAAGCGGTCCGAGATGTAGCGGTCCGAGAGAACAACGGCCTCATGAATCGCTTCATCTGTGATTGTGACGCGATGGTGCGCTTCGTAACGGTCACGTAACCCGAAGAGAATTTGTTCTGCCTCATCCGTCGTCGGTTCATTGACTTGAATTGGTTGGAAGCGACGTTCGAGCGCGGCATCCTTCTCGATATATTTACGATACTCATCGAGTGTCGTCGCACCGATACATTGAAGTTCGCCACGTGCGAGTGACGGTTTCAAGATATTCGATGCATCGATGGCGCCTTCTGCACCCCCAGCACCAATTAACGTATGCAACTCGTCAATGAAAAGAATGACGTTCCCAGCTTGGCGAATCTCATCCATCACTTTTTTCAAACGATCTTCAAATTCACCGCGGTACTTCGTTCCAGCGACGAGTGTACCCATATCGAGCACCATGACGCGTTTATTCCGAAGTGTTTCCGGTACTTCATTGTTGATGATCTGTTGGGCGAGCCCTTCGACGACTGCCGTCTTCCCGACTCCTGGTTCCCCGATGAGGACCGGGTTGTTTTTCGTCCGGCGTGATAACACTTCGATGACACGTTGAATTTCGCCTGAGCGACCGATGACCGGATCAAGACGGGATTCTCGCGCTTGCTGTGTCAAGTCACGAGCTAAGCCGTCAAGCGTCGGTGTAGCAGCACTTGTACCTGGTTGTGATGCATTAGCTGACGACTCAGTGTTTCCTAAGAGCTGGAGCACTTGCTGACGCGCCTTCGTCAAGCTGATCCCAAGGTTGTTCAAGACTCGAGCTGCTACCCCTTCTCCTTCGCGAATGACGCCGAGGAGAATGTGTTCAGTCCCGACATAAGAGTGACCAAGTTTCCGTGCTTCATCCATCGATAGCTCAATCACTTTTTTCGCACGTGGCGTATAGTGAATCGTCGATCCGTTTTCTGAACCTCGTCCGATGAGTGCCTCCACTTCTTGCTGAATCTTTTCAGACGTAAGTCCGAGAGCGAACAGTGCCTTAGCGGCAATCCCTTCTCCCTCGCGAACAAGTCCGAGTAAAATGTGCTCCGTACCGATATTATGATGGCCAAGCCGTACTGCTTCCTCTTGTGCTAAAGCTAATACGCGCTGAGCTCGTTCTGTAAATCGACCAAACATCATTGACAAAACCTCCTTAAAGTTGGATCAAACTAACCCATGATCTAACGTTCGACGAACGAGCGTCGCACGTTCGCGATCTCGTTCTTTCGTAGATAATGTTTTCCCGAAATGCTTTTGTAGGAAACCTGATTGAAGCTTTACAATCAATTCGTGAAACTGAGGTGGACTCCAATCCGATAAAATACCCAGGTCACTCGCCAAGTGAAGATCGGATAGGCGTTCGACAGCTTCTGTTGACGATAGCAGTTTTGCATAGCGTAAAATCCCATACGAGCGATAAAACTGATCTTCTAACTCGTCCTGGTTGCGAGCCAATAACTCTTCGCGGGCTTGTCGCTCTGCCTGAATGACTTGTTCCGTAATCTCCATGAAGTCGGTTAACAGTTGGGTTTCATGGCTCCCTAACGTGCGTTGGTTCGATAATTGGAACAGTCGCCCCGCCGCATCACTGCCTTCCCCGTAACGTCCCCGAATCGTATATCCGAGCTTCCGAAGTTCTTTTAGAATAGGAGTTATCCGTCCGGTCAACGTCAATCCTGGCAGATGAAGCATCACCGAGGCTCGTAAACCCGTCCCGATATTACTCGGACATGTTGTCAAATAACCTAGCTGTTCATCAAATGCGTAAGGAAGGGACTCCCCACAGAGAGCATCGACACGTCTTGCCAGTTCGAAAGCCTCTTCTACTTGATAACCTGGGAGTAGAGTTTGAATTCGTAAATGGTCTTCTTCATTGATGAGTACGCTGATCGTCTCATCATCACTTAAAAAGACGGCACTTTGTTCTTTCGCGGCAATCGTAGGGCTAATCAAATGCTTTTCAACGAGCGCTTGTCGGGTCACCTGATCATAAGCACCCATATGCAAATACTCAAAACCTTGCAATCCTCCAAGTGACGCTTCAATCCGTTCACAAAGTTGTTGCTGTCCTTCCTCCGATAATACAGGAGAAAAGACGGTGTCTTTTAAATTGCGCGCTAGACGAATGCGAGTCGAGATGACCAAATCATCTAACTTGGCTCGCTCTCTCATTTTAGGACCAAGTGGATGTTTAAGATAAGACTCCATCACGCCTCACCTCGCCCTTTCAATTGATTGATTTCTTTTTTCAGCCTGGCTGCGCGTTCATAATCTTCTTGTTCGACGGCTCGTTCCAACTCCCCTGCTAACTTTGCAAGTCGCTCTTCGATTCGCTCGTCGGGAGTCCGTAACGCATCTGGCATCGAACCTACATGTTCATCATGGCCTTGTTGATACTGACGTGTGATTTTAATCAATTCTTCGCGAAAGACGGTATAACAAGTGGTACAGCCCGCTTTTCGAAGATGAGCTAATTCAGTTTGTGTCAATTGACAGCCCGGGCACCGTTTCACAGCTGGTACGTAACCTGCCATCAGTTCAACTGTACATTGACGACATAGTCGTCTCGTCACCGGTATCCCGTTCTCGACTACTTGGATCTCATTGATGGCAGGTCGCCGTTTGCATCGTTCGCATAACATCTCTTTATGCCTCCGTCGGTCAATGGTAACTAAGTAACTTCATTAATGCGAGTAACTGTTGTCTTCGAATCAAGTGACGATCGTCAGCGTGTAACCCAAGCGCTTCATCAGACAATAAATGATACAACAAGCGCACTTCCCGCTCACTCAACATCCCTTCTTCAAATAAGCGAATCAAGATGTTCTCGACAAGCTGTTCGGAAAGACGAGGATGGTCTTGTAAAATATCCATCAAGCTGACCAACACGTCTTGCTTTTCATGTAAAATCACGCGGCGAATGCGAATATATCCCCCGCCTCCACGCTTACTTTCGACAAGATAGCCCTTCTCGACCGTAAAGCGCGTATTGATGACGTAGTTGATTTGAGACGGAACACATTCGAAACGCTTGGCAATATCTTGCCGTTTAATCTCGATTGCTTCGGCCTGGCTCTCCTTCAGCACTTGTTTTAAATACTGTTCGATTACATCCGATATGTTTCTCATCTCCACCACCCTCTGACCATCTTTGACTTTTGACTATATTCTATCATTGATTCAAAAAAAGGCAAACGAAAAGCGATGTCGCAACTGCGACACCGCTTTAAACAGAAAAAAGACGACCGAGCGGATGCTCGATCGTCTTTCGCGTTGGCCTGGCAACGTCCTATCCTCACAGGGGGAGACCCCCAACTACTTTCGGC
>NZ_JACSLP010000011.1:0-66424 GCF_018618175.1 Exiguobacterium sp. s50 | reverse complement strand
AAAAAGATGACTCCCGTACAGTACAGGAATCATCTCCTTGAAGCAGCATAAGTTTTTTTATTAATGTCCTTTACATGGGGTACAGATTAGTATACGGTGCCGCTTTTTTGGATGATGAAACAAAGGGGGTGTTTGAATGGATCAAGCAGGCGGATTCATTTCCATCGGGATAGCTTATCCGAGCCATTATCTGTTATCTGAACTTGCTAAAAATGTATGTGCGGAACTGTTAAGTAGCGGTGGCGAAATCATAAACGTGACATACAGTCAGAATGAGGCGGGCACTAGTTGGACGACAACGACAGATACCGATTTTGCTCAGATCGGGCATTACGGATCTATCCATTTACAAAGCAACTATTTTGGAGACGTGGACATGACGATGACCGCGTCCCTTCAAGAGCTGGACACCTATGTCGGGATTCTCATCGATATAAAGTGGAATGATGTCGTTTCACCCCCTGCATCGAGACCCGTGTTTACACAGAAAATCGAACGACTGCTCGTTGACGTGTATCGCCACATGCCAATCTCGTACGCGCTTGCCGGGCACGAACTTGAGCTCGATTGGGCACCTGATGCGTTTCCGACATCAGCGGACTGGTTGGATACGTTCCCTCTTTCTATGGTCCCGTCACCACAAAGCGTGGCGGTAACTTACGGTTCAATTTCAATCGACGGGATGACTCCTCAAACCAATAAGAAGAGGTCTATCCCTTTGGATGCATAAGTGAGGCTCAATCACCCCCACCAAGCATTCCTTGATTGACGAAGCTCAGAGCTAAGCGGCCGGAACATGATACAATTTTCTTAGCTTATAACCGAAGGAGGACACTTTCATGACGAACTCTTCAAACGTCATCGACGAGTTTGCATCCTATACAAAATGGCTTAACACGCTAACGGAATTGGATGAAACGACGTGGGAGAACTCGATTTCGACCAACAAATGGTCAATCAAAACGATCGTACTTCACATCGCCCATTGGGACAACCATCTGTTGAACGTCATCATCCCGGCCATCAAGAACGGGGAAGGGATGATCTTCCCTGAGTTCGACTCGTTTAACGCGCGAGCGACCCAAAAAGCAAAACGTCTCTCGGGAGAAAACGTGCTCCAATTAGCCAAAACAAGTCGGAGTTCGCTCGTAGAAGCGCTAACGTCACTTCGTCAAGAGACGCTGACTTCGCAGACGACGGCGAACGGAGCGACTCATTGTCCGCATCAAAGTGTCCCGTATACGCTTGCCTATATCGTCACCGAGTTCATCGAACATGACCGGCACCACCAGCAACAAGTCGACGCCATATTAGGAAGAACATCTTGAAAAGACGAGCGAAAGTACGCGGTGTCAGACGAAGACTGAAACGGTTGCGCATGTATGTCGACGAACAGACCCATTCGTTCCCGACGACGTTCCACGACGGGTATTGGCATAACAAAATCCCAATCGATCAACCGTTCTTACTATCGGTAGAGGAGAACAGCCGAATTCAGAAAGCAATCATCGAAGCGATGGTGGAGGGTTCTTCACGTCTCGTACGTCTCCGAGAAGAGGAGCGGTTCCGGGTCGTCGTCTTGATCGACCTACCTTCGCTTTAGCAGTCCGAACTTCTCGTGTTTGAAAGCGACGCACGACTAAAGGCGTTCATGGAACGCGATACGTCTGAGCAGACATGGACGCGCTTGCCAGTGGGCTCTGTGTGCCTACAGCGATTCATGCTTCCGGCGAACGTCGAGGTATATTGCTTCCATGAGCTGATTCAAGACGAGGATTATACACATAGCGGGGAAGTATGGTTGCTCGTTCAATAAGCGGGCGACTTTTTTATGAAAAAACTGAATATTCTATCAAACCATATGCTATAATCCTTTCAAATCCATTTTCCAAAATAAGGATTAAATGGAATCGATGAATGAAGGGAGCCGTGAGATTGGATGAGGTCGAATCAACAAATTCACAGACGGATTGTTCCATGAGAAAGGCCAAAACTCTTTTTCTATCCACGGTTTTGATTTCGTTACTGGTTGTTGCACTCATTTCATTGTCAGGTCAACTTGCTTATACCTACTTCAAAGGGTTGGACATCTCAGGGAGCCCCATCACGAACTGGGTCACGGACTGTCATGACAAGCGAAAGTTATTTGGGATTATTGAGGTCGTCGATACGGATGTTTGGTGTGGAGATGGTAGTGATGCAGATCCCGGACCCGGTATTTCTGAAGTAGGGGCGATTGTTGGGCCATCAGATGATGAAGGCGGCACACCAAGGGAAGATGAGAATGACTTGTCTCCGTCATATGGTACACCATCTACAAGCGAATCCGATCGCCTTTCCCTGTTGCCTTACATTGTCAGCACCATCCTCCTTCTTTTGATTGGTGTATGGATGTGGCGTAGACGCTTCCACAAAAAGGGGCGGGAAGCAGTTCCGATAGACGAGAGGATTCACTCAAGGCAAGAGACAGGCGAAACGTTCGAACAGGCAAAACGCTCCGCTCATCCGCTACCAGATTCCCCGTTGCGGCAACATTTGATTCAATTCGAACAAGCGCTGCCGCCACAACAACGAAGACGGCCGTTCGAGACGTTATCCGCGTGGGCGCGCCGTATCCAACTCGATGCTTCACTGCTGAGCTATTTAGAGACCCGTTACGACCAAGTCAAGGTCACGCCACATCGGGAAGAAGCGTTCAAGCAACAGCTTGATGCCTATTTACTTCGTTTAGAAAAGGAGACACCCTCATGACCATCAAACGTGTATTGGAACAATTGGACCAAATCTATCTCGGAAAACCTGAAATCACGCGCCTCTGCTGCACGGCGTTACTCGCGAACGGGCACATCTTGTTAGAGGACGTCCCGGGTACCGGGAAGACGCTACTCGCCAAAAGTATCGCCAAGAGTTTTGAAGCTGATTTCACGCGCATCCAATTCACGGCCGATTTGCTTCCGACCGATATCATCGGTTCTGACTTCTTCAACATGCAGACACAGACGTTCGAAAATCGGACGGGACCGATCTTTACCAACATCTTATTGATTGATGAAGTGAACCGAGCCGTCCCCCGGACACAATCCGCCTTGCTCGAGGCGATGGAAGAGCGGCAAGTCTCGATCGGCGGAGTCACGTATCAACTGCCGGAACCGTTCTTCGTCATTGCGACGCAAAACCCGATCGAATCGGCCGGGACGTTCGCCTTGCCCGACGCTCAACTCGACCGTTTCTTGATGTCCCTTCAAGTCGGATATCCTGAAGCAGGGGAGGAGCGACAGTTGATTCTTCAGACAATTTCTAAGACACGCCACATCGTTCATGCCCTCATGTCGTCCGAAACGTTTTTAGCAGCGCAGCGAGCAGTTGAGGAGGTCCGTATCCATGACGACGTCGTCACCTATCTGCTCGCCCTCATCCAAGAGACACGGAAACATCCGCTCGTCGAAGTCGGAGCCAGTCCTCGCGCGACGCTCGCCCTCGTCAAGGCGTCTCAAGCTTACGCTTATATCGAAGACCGTCAATTCGTGACCCCGGAAGATGTCCAAGCCGTTGCGACGCATGTTCTGGCACACCGCTTGACGCTCACGCTCGAAGGGGACGTGAAATCGACGAAACGGGAAGTTCTCGCTGATATTTTGGAGCGAGTCGATGTACCGGTCGAGAAGGTGTGTTGATGCGACAAGTCGAAGTGAGCACACCGTCACTTTTAGACGACAAGCTATGGCCGGCCTATACCGGAATCCTACTTCTGTTCATGTGGTTCCCATATGTGTGGCCGCTCGCTTATCTGTCTGGCGCAATTCTAGGATTGATGCTGATTCGGAAATGGCTGACGCAGAAAATTGTCGAAGGGACACGTTTATCGTTCCACCAGAAAGAGCAGTTGTTGTTCGTAAATGATCGTGTCTCGCTAAGAATGGAGGTGACAGGTGTAGAACGTCTCCAAGAACTCGGAATCCCGACATCGGTCCGCCTGGTCACGGGACACGGCTTGACGTTTGACGAAGATCAGCGCGTACATGTCATTCAACTTCGTGAGGAATCGACCTATTCGCTTCCAATCCATGCGAAACAGCGCGGGCCCGTCCAAGTCAATGAATGTACACTTCATTTCAGGCTCCCGTTTTGGCTAGGCACCATCTTCGTCACAGATCATACGCTTCCATCCTGGATCATACTCCCATCCATCACGAGACAGAACAGATTTGACTCACGCCTGGTACGGATGGGGGACCGACTCGTCAAACATTCACCGCTCAACGACCCGTTGATGATTCAAAGCACAAAACGGTATGAGCAAGAGCCGGTCAAACAGATTGACTGGGTCGCGACAGCCAAGACAGGAAAACTTCAGGCGAAAGTGTATCAACGCCAAAACCTCGATACGTTCACGCTCGTGCTCGACTTGAGCGGTCCGCTAGGGAATGGCCTCCATGCCCGTTACGAAGAGTTGATTCAACAGGCCGCATATCTGGTATCCTATTTAGTGAAGGAAGATTGTAAAGTCGAGCTGTTCATTAATCGGCTCGATGCTGATAATCATATCGACCACCTACGGATGAGTGACGGTCGCAAGCAGTTGCGGCTTGCGCTTGTGCGCCTCGCCTGGATTCATGAATCCGATCGATTCGTCGCTTCGAAACGGTTTAATCAAATCATCGAGCGACAGAAGCATCCGCATGCGGAACTGATTCGGATTGACGCGTCACTGCTCAAGCAGATGTCTGTCGGTTGAAAGGAGTAAAGATATGTTCCGCCTGATCAAAACATTCGCTTTAGCCGGGATCTTCACGCTCGGTGCTACGTCAGCAATTGCCTCGCCGACAGAACGGTCCGCGGAACGTTTTGCTGAAACCCATTTCGAGTCAATCGTCCTCGACCATATCGAAGGAGACGACCCGAGTAACTATCACTTGACGGAAAGCCGAGCCATCTCGTTCGGTCCGCTCCATGAAGTGATGATTGCCGAGAAATCCTGTTACTCGTCAGACGAGACGTGCACGTTCGTCCCTAGCGATGAGCACGTGTCGGCCGTCTTACAGGACGGAGAAGCGAGAAACGTCATCGGCACGTACGAGCAAGAGCCGGGTGTCTTCGCCTTCTCCACGTTCGGGTATGGCGACGAGTTGGCCATTGCCTTAGCTGATGTGTCCGGTACATTGGTCCATTCCGCGCGAGAGAATGCCTGGTTTGACTATGATGGAAAGACGTTGACCGCCTTGACGACCGATGCGAAACGGTTCATCGGCGGAGACACGATCACGCTCGAGATGTATCAGAAACGCTTGGTCGAGACACGTTCAAACACTCAAAGTTCCGCGGAGGATGCCCTTACTAGTGGTTCTAGTGATGTTCAGACGAAAGAGCCGAAATCCTATTGGATGCTTGGCCTCGCGTTGTTGGCGGGGCTCCCGCTCGGTTATCTTTTGTACCGGAGGCGAGCGAATAAATAAGACGGTTGCATGGAGTCGGTACATATCACCACCTGACTCAAAGATAAATAAATTACACCTATAAAAAACACCGCTCCACGCAATAGCGTCGAGCGGTGTTTTCACATGTACGGTCCGTTCGCCTGGACGACGAACTGCGAGTGTTCGTAATGATACGTGATGCGTGAATAGTCGAACGGCTTCCCGTTCGAAAGATGGAAAATCGTCTCGATGCGGAGCGTCGGTTCATCCGTCTGTAAACCTAGATAGCCGGCCTCCGTCTCAGTCAGTCGCCCGACCTGCATGTACATGTCCGAAAAGCCGATGGTGACGCCGAGTGCGCCTTGGACGTAATCGAAGATCGAGTCGGCGACGATCTCTCGGTTCAAATACGGGACGATCGCCTTCACATAGTACGACTCCTCGTAACAGAACACCTCGCCGTCGACGAAGCGGACCCGCTCGACACGATAGACGTCATCTGTCACGTCAATGCCAAGGTTCTGTGCGACCGTCGCGTCCGGTTTCGTGACCGAGACGTCGAGCACGTCCGACGTCAACACTCGGTCACCGAGGTTGCTCTTAAACCCTTGCGTCGAGAACAGACTCATATAGCCCGGACGGTTGTGGCGCCGGACGAAGATGCCGCTCCCCCGCAATTGAAAGATGACCCCTTTCCGCTCCAACAATTCGAGTGCTTTCGTGATCGTGCTCTTGCTGACGGCATATTGGCTCATCAACTGCTCGAGCACGGGCAGTTTATTTCCTTGCTTCAAATCATATTGATTGATGTACTGTTCAATCTCTGCTGCCACTTGTTGATATTTAAGCACTCTCATCCCTCATCTACTTAAAAATGTTGCCTTCATTATACCACACACATGTCTACGAAACGTTCACAAACTATTTATTGTATCGCTATTGATTAATTGTACCGGTACAATTATAGTAAGAGTGTACAAAATGTAAGCGTTACATCAAAGGAGGGTGTTCAGTTGAGTAAAGTTCGGGATTATTCAAAATTGGCTCGGGATATTTTAGAGGCCGTCGGAGGGGAAGACAACGTCATCAATGCGGCGCGCTGTGCGACGCGACTCCGCCTCGTCTTGAAGCGGTCGAATCCGCAGGCGAAAGAACGAGTCATGACGATGCCAGGTGTCATCACGGTCGTCGAGACGGGTGGCCAGTTCCAGGTCGTCATCGGGCAGCATGTCGGGGAAGTGTTCGATGAGTTCACGAAACTGGTACAGATCGAAGGGACGGAGGTCGAAGACGGAAACAAAGGGACCGTCCTCAACCGCATCATCGCCACGATGTCCGCCGTATTCGCACCGTTCATCTATATCTTGGCCGCAGCCGGGATTTTGCAAGGGGTACTCATCATCACGACATTGTTGTTCGACGGTTTCGCCGAGACGGGGACGTACGAAGTGTTCAGCTTCATCTCATGGGCACCGTTCACGTTCTTACCGATTTTCATCGCCATCACGGCATCGAAACACTTTAAGACGAACACGTTCATCTCCGTCGCAGCCAGTGCGGCCTTGGTCAGTCCGACATGGGCCGAGATGGCGGCTCGCATCACGTCAGGGGAGACGATCAGTTTCCTTGGTCTCGCCTTGTCAGGTACGACGTATACGTCATCGGTATTACCACCGCTCTTCCTCGTCTGGATCTTATCCTACGTCGAGCGGTTCTTGAACCGACACATGAACGAGGTCATTCGTCCTTTGTTCGTACCGTTCTTCAGTTTGGTGCTCATGGTGCCACTCACGATTCTCGTCATCGGACCAATCACGACGATGGGTGCGGTCGGGATTGCCAACGGCTACAACTTCTTAGCGGAGAACGCCCCGATGCTCGCTGGCGCAATTATCGGTGGTCTCTGGCAAGTCATCGTCATCTTCGGGGTCCATTGGGGTGTGACGCCGATGGTGCTCGCAAACTTCGACTTGTATGGCCGTGACTCATTCCAGGCATATCAGACGATTGCCGTCATCGCCCATGTCGGCGCCGTTCTCGGTGTCATCTTGAAAGCGAAGAGCCAAGAAATCAAAAAAGTCGGTGTCTCGGCTGGGATTACTGGACTATTCGGAATCACAGAGCCTGCCATTTACGGGGTGACACTCCGCTTCAAGAAACCGTTCATCTTTGGATGTATCTCGGGGGCCGTCGGAGCCATCGTGGCCAGTTTCTTCAACCCGTATTACTTCGCTTACGCTGGTCTCCCGGGTCCGCTCACCCTTGTGAACGGAATCAGTGAAGACGTGCCGACCTCGATTTGGGGACTGTTGATCGGGACAGCGATTGCCATCATCCTTCCGGTCGTCTTGATTCAAATCTTCGGTTTCGGAGAAGACACGGCCAAACAAGTGACAGAAGTGACGGAAACACCTGCGACGGCAGAAGCGAGTGCGACGCTCGTCCAGGAAGAGACGATTGCTTCACCGCTCTCTGGAAAAGTCATCGCCTTGAGCGATGTTCCGGACGATGTATTCGCCTCCGGGGCGATGGGTAAAGGTTATGCCGTCGAGCCAGACGGGAATAAGGTCATTGCACCGTTTGACGGGACGGTCGTCATGGTCGCACCGACGAAACATGCGATCGGTCTCCGTTCGAACACGGGAATCGAGTTGTTGATTCACGTCGGTCTCGATACGGTGACGCTCGATGGGAAACCGTTCACCGTACACGTCAAAGACGGGGACAGCTTTAAAGCGGGCGATGTGTTGACGACGTTCGACCGCGACATGATTGCCGCATATAATATTTCAAGCATCACACCTGTCATCGTGACGAACAGCGCGACATACGCTGACGTACTCGTCCAAGCAAGTAATCAGACAGACACGACGACACCAATGCTCACGATTGTTAATCAATAAGGAGGAACTACGATGAAGACATTACCAAAAGACTTTCTATGGGGCGGCGCCCTCGCCGCGCATCAATTTGAAGGCGGCTGGGACGCCGACGGCAAAGGGCCGAGCGTCGTCGACGTGTTGACGGCCGGCGCTCACGGCGTCGCGCGTCGCATCACGGACAAGGTCGAGCCGGACGAATTTTATCCGAACCATGAGGCGATCGACTTCTATCACCGTTATAAAGAGGACGTCGCGCTCTTTGCCGAGATGGGCTTGAAGTGTCTCCGCACGTCGATCGGTTGGAGCCGGATCTTCCCGAACGGGGACGATGCGGAACCGAACGAGGCAGGACTCCAATTTTATGACGACTTGTTCGACGAGCTGTTAAAGCACGACATCGAGCCGATCATCACACTATCTCACTTCGAGATGCCGCTTCATCTCGCACGTGAGTACGGCGGGTTCCGCAACCGTGCCGTCGTCGACCATTTCGTCCGCTTCGCCGAGGTGTGTTTCGACCGCTATAAAGACAAGGTCAAATATTGGATGACGTTCAACGAGATCAACAACAAGATGGACGTCAACAACCCGCTATTCTTATGGACGAACTCAGGCGTCATCGTCGAAGACGGGGAGAACGCCCGTGAAGTGATGTATCAGACGGGGCACCATGAGTTGATCGC
Source organism: Exiguobacterium sp. s50 (assembly GCF_018618175.1). Classification (NCBI taxonomy): domain Bacteria; kingdom Bacillati; phylum Bacillota; class Bacilli; order Caryophanales; genus Exiguobacterium; species Exiguobacterium sp. s50. The sequence continues at coordinate 57,445 of NZ_JACSLP010000011.1, read as the reverse complement.
GAGCGCCCTCGCTGTTTCGAAAGGGAAAGCCATCAACCCAGACTTCGAGATTGGGGCGATGGTATCACACGTTCCGATTTATCCGTTCTCGTCAAACCCGGACGATGTCATGCTCGCCGAAGAGATGATGCGTCAGCGTTACTTCTTCCCGGACGTGCAAGTGCGCGGAGTCTATCCGAGCTACGCCTTGAACGAATTTGAACGTGAAGGCTATTCAATCCCGTTCCTCGATGGGGACGAAGAGATTTTGAAGAATGGGACCGTTGATTACCTCGGTTTCAGTTACTATATGTCGACGACCGTGAAGAGTGACGTCGTCGCCGATAATAGCGGCGACATCGTCAACGGTGGTCTGCCGAACGGCGTCGAGAACCCGTACATCAAGTCGAGCGACTGGGGCTGGTCGATCGACCCCGTCGGTCTCCGTTATGTGCTCAACCGATTGTACGACCGCTATCAAATTCCGCTCTTCATCGTTGAGAATGGATTCGGTGCTGTCGATGAGATCGTCGACGGGAAAATTCATGATGCGGCCCGCATCGACTACTTGAAGGCGCATATCGAGCAGTTGAAACAAGCGGTCGTCTATGATGGCGTCGACTTGATTGGGTACACGCCATGGGGCATCATCGACATCGTCTCGTTCACGACGGGCGAGATGAAGAAACGGTACGGTATGATTTATGTCGACCGTGACAATGAAGGCAACGGCTCGATGGAGCGGATGAAGAAAGACTCGTTCGATTGGTATAAGCATGTGATTGAAACGAACGGGGAAGCGCTCGCGTACGAGCCTTCGAAGTAAACGACAATACCCCCTGAAGACAATTGTCTTCAAGGGGTATTTTTCTGTGCTTACGTCGTTTTCGGTTTGACCGCCACCCAGACTTCGCTATAGACGTTGTCCGACGGTCCGTCATGCTTCGTGAACGAGATGCTTGGCAAGTCGGCCAGTTCGTATCCCGACGTCGGCAGCCATTCGGCATACGTCTTGGCCATCGTCTCCTGGAGCGTCTCCGGGAACGGGCCGGTATTCGGGAAGACGGCCCACAGGTTCGACTCGATCGTAATCTGTTCAAGATCCTCATACGGATTATCTTGCGTCGTCGCGAAGCCGATCATGTGCGTGAGTGAACCCATTTCGTCCAAATAGCCTTCATCGAAGTCGTACGACACGTTGAGCACTTGATTTGGATAAAGGTCCGCCAATTGATGCATCTCGCTTCGCTGTTGCTCCGTGATTGACTGCGCCAACTCGACGATGTCATGATTCACGCCTTCGAACTGAATCGGGACGCGTTTGGACACGCCGACGACGTTGAATGAAGGTTTATGTTCTAATTTGAATTCCATTGAAATTCCTCCTTTGATGTCGATGTAGAAAGTGAATTTCGGGAATGACTTTTGAATCTTGTTCTTGATCACTTCAGACGGTAAAAAGCCACACCAGTCTCGAAACGATCGAGAGAACCCGTCGACGGATTGGTAGCCATACGTATAGGCCACGTCCGTGACCGATTTCCCATGAATCAAGTCCTTATTTGCTTCTGACAGCCGACGATTTCGGATGTATTCATTGAGCGTCATCCCGGCCATATAGGAAAACATGCGTCGAAAATGATAGTCGGACACCCCGACGATGCGGGTGATATCCTCACTCGTGATGTCTTCTGTTAAATGTTGATCGATGTGGTCCATCAATCGGTTCAGTGATTCAAGCATCAGCATTCCCTCCTTTCTGCATTCATCATACCTCGAACATCGTAGGGGCACTCGATGATTTTGATACGGATATCATCGGATAGAAGGCATCACTGGTTGTAGCCGATGAACATCGTGAACATGATGAGGATGACCGATGACGTCATGAGTAGAAACGCAATCGAGCTCGCGAACACGAGAAAACCTTTGGAGAAGTGACGTCGTCGTTTCCAAATCCCGATGACGAACACCACGTTCAGAATGAGAAACAGTGTGAGCAGCAGTAACGGGAGGGCCCGGTCCTGCATTAGAATAAGTAAGTCCATAGATGGTTACCTTCCTTTAACTTTTTTTAAAATCAGGGTATTTATCATAACTGCCCTTATAATAAACAAGAATTAATACGCATATCGTTTGTTACCAAGGAGGAAACAACTATGAAGAAGCTACTTCGTGCGACCATCGCCGGCATCGCGTTGTTCACGCTGAGCATCGCGCCGTCAGAAACCGCGGACGCTGCACCGAAAAAATTTAAGAACTGCACCGAACTGAATAAGACGTACAAGGGCGGTGTCGCCAAAACGAAGACGACGAAAAACAAAGGTGGGAAGACGAAGTACAAGCCTTACGCCAACAGTTCGTTATACGAAGCGAACAAATCAAAAGACCGTGATAAGGACGGCATCGCTTGTGAACGCTAAGAGATGAGAGGACAGCCGTCCTCCGTCTCTTTTTTAGTTGTTGAAGCGGTAAGATACGTCTCCCGCAGCATTGTAGCCGGTGATCGACTCAATCGACTCGATTTGGTCGACGAGCACGAACCAGACGTCATTCCCGGCCTTCGTCTTCAACAGTTCCGGTTCGAACCGTTCCCCGTTCAAATCGACGACGACTCTTGTCGTCTCGCCGTGGTTCATCCCGTAAAGGATATCGTAGGGGGAGCATTCTGACCGATCCCCGCACGATTGGCCGAAAGTGGCCCACGTGATGCCTGCCTCGGACAGCGATTCAGATGTAATCGACCGAACCTGATTGTCGACAGTAAGTTCAAGACCTATGCCTTGCGCAACCGGCTCTTCACTCCATTCCTCGACGGTGTAACTGTTCATGAAAAAGCGAAGACTCATATTACGGTCATCAACAGGGTAGGTGAGAATCGGTTCCGCTCCTTCGGGCAATTGTGGCTGCTTCGTCGAATCAAATGCCCAGGCCACTCCGGCTGATACCAACAATAAGCACACAAGAATGAGGACAATCTTTTGCTGACGGTTCATGACAGATTGCTCACTTTCTCAACTTGTAAAAACTGTCGCACCTGTTCAATCGGGAACGCCGGGTTCCAATGGACGAAGTGACCGCCTGTCATTCGTATGTAAGTGATTGGCAGCTCATGCCGTTGCAGGTCCATCATGGCTGACTTCGTCAATCGGGCTTCTTTGTCGTCCAGTCCGACAAAATCGCCGTAAATAAGCAACGTCGGGACTTGAAGTGAACGCATGAGCTGCGGCACGTCAAGGTGATAGAAGGTGAACAACAGATTCAATCCGCCTTGCCCGAGTTTGGCCGGGACGTCCAATGCACGTCGAATCTCGTCTCGTTCAGTGAGACCTGTCTGTGCGCAGAATGCCTTAACCTGTTCCTCTGGCATCGGAGCTGACACGTTGTCTGAAATGATTTTTGTCTCGATTTTCCGGACGAGTCGAGGTCCGAACAGACGATAAAGTCCGCTTAGGAGCGGGACGGCAAGGCCGAACACGCCATATTCTCTCAACGGAACGCGCGGGAACGCCTTATGGCCTTGGTCGAGCAAGACGAGCCGCTCCACTTGCTCGGGATAGTGAGCGGCGAAAGCGAGACCGACCGTACCTCCTAGCGAATGCGCCATCACGTGTACAGGTCCGAGTCGATGTGTGACGACATAGTTGTTGACCCAATCCGCCAATTGTTCGGACGACACGATCTGCTCGATTCCTTCACTTCTCCCGAACCCTGGCAAATCTAACAAATGAATTTCGAAGTCGTTGCGCAACGCCTCGGCGAGCGAACGGCCTTCTTCACCAGTGAATCCTCCAGCCGGTAAAAATAAAACAGGTGTCCCGCTTCCAATCACTTCTGCATGATAACGACTCAATCGAACCCCGCCTCTCAAATTCCAATATCTGTATCTTTTCATTGTACGTGACTGATGATTGGAACAAAAGCAGATTCTTCCAAACAGAGATGCGTTTTCCTCCAAATCCGGGTATAGACTAATGACACGTGAGCAGGTTGCACTTGTCGCTTTCTCTGTCGCTCTTGAGTTGTCTCAACAAGGAGGAATGCGGTGTGAAATTATCAGGTAGAACGGCAATTGTCACCGGGGCCGGGTCAGGGATGGGGCGGGCCATCGCCAAACTGTTTGCCGAGGAAGGGGCACGCGTCGTCGCCGTCGACATGAACGGGGATACGGTCGAAGCAGTCGCGTCAGAGATTAAAGCGAGCGGTGGGGAAGCCGTCGGCGTCGCCGGGAACGTCACAAAGCAGGAAGATATCGACAAGATGGTCGAGACGGCGAAGAGCACGTTCGGTTCGCTCGACATCTTGGTCAACAATGCCGGCATCACGGACAACTTTTTGACCGTCGGCGAAGTGACCGACGAGGTGTGGGACCGCGTCATCGCCGTCAATTTGACCGGACCGATGAAACTGGCCCGGGCCGCGATCAACATCATGGACAAGCAAGAAACGGGCGGCGTCATCATCAATAACGCCTCGGTCGGTGGCCTGTTCGGGACACGGGGCGGCGCCTCGTACGTCGCCTCGAAGCACGCACTTATCGGCCTGACGAAAAACATTGCCGCCACGTACGGTACGTTTAACAAGATTCGGGCCAACGCCATCGCACCGGGCGGGGTCAATACGAATATCGGCGCCACCATCACCGCGCCGAGCGAGCTCGGGATGCGGGCCATCCAAGGGGCAGGGGAGGCACCGATGGGTGAACCGGAGCAGATCGCCAAGGTCGCGTTGTTCCTCGCCTCCGACGATTCGAGTTTCGTCAATGGCGACGTCTTGAAAGCAGACGGCGGTTGGACCGCCCGTTAACGAGAAAAGCCGACACGCGCGTGTCGGCTTTTGTTATGTCTTCTGTTTACGGAACGCGAGCGGGGTGCGATTATGTACTTTTTTGAACGTCTGCACGAAGTGGCTCACGCTCGTGTAGCCAAGACGGTTCGCCACTTCAGCGACCGGAATGTCGGTCGCACACAACAGACGTGCGGCCCGTTGCATGCGGACGTCTTGGACATAGGCGAGCGGTGAGGTGTCTCCCCACTTCGAAAAGTAACGGCAACATTCGGCCCGGCTCAATCCACCGGCAGCAGCGATGTCTTCAAGCGACAGCTTCATCGTGTCATGGTCGTGTATGTAGGCAATCATGAGTTGCATGCGCTCCTGTCCATGCCGCCTCGTCACGGGCGGCCGTTGAATCCAATAGCGCCAGACGACGACAAGCTGCAGTGTCGCATCGAGCAACGCGAAAGCCGAGTCTTTCTTTAAACTCCTGATTACTTTACGAAGCGTCTCGAGGATGGCCTTGTCACCCGGTTCAGCCGGATGCAGCATGTGATGGCCGATCGTCTCGATGAACGGTGTGACGTATTGCTCCGCGAGCGGCGGTGCCATCAAGTCGAACGGGTCGACATGAAGCATCGTCATTTGAAACGAGTCATCGTTCCGTTCGACTTTTGTGACCTGTCCACGGTCGAGCATCAATACCATCCCGGCCCGAAGCGTTGAACGGGTACCGTTAATCCGGACCTCTACTTGACCTCGGGTGACCAGCCAGATTTGAAACTGTTCATTGGTCGTGAACCCGATCTCCATCGTCCGTTCGGTCCACGACTGGACATGAATCATGCTTGCTTCGACTTCCATCCCCACACCTCAACAATCAAACATTTATTTCGGTTTCGCACCGACTGGAGACTTTAATTTCTCACCACCAAGCGTCAATCCAGACATTTCGATGACATCTTTGTTGGACAGTGCGAACGAGTTTCTTCTATATAATGGCGTCAGAAGATAAACCAGCCCGTGATACCGGCATGTACCAAGATGGCTATCGGGACACCGATCCGAAACATCGGCTTCAACGTCTTATGTCGGAAGAGGCGCATTGCGAGATAGGCCCCGAATGCGCCACCGATCCAGACAAGAATGAGCAGCGTTCGTTCTGAAATTCGCCATTCCCCTGATTTCGCACGGCGTTTATCGAGGAAAAATGACAAAAACGCTAGTAAATTAGTCACAATGTAATATAGCAGTAATAGTTCCAAAGACTAAAACCTCCTTTCTCTTCTCTTTAGTATAGACGAAAATGGCTCAACAAAGCCATTTGTATCTAGATTGTAAAAATTCAGATTCCTCTCATCCCTTTGAAAGCTTCTGTAACTGAACTGATATCACTCTCATATCAGGCTGTAACGGCAGTGAAATATACAGGTGTTACAGTAAGGGGGCGTTAGAAAAGGGAGGAATATTCTTATGAAAAAACCACTATTGACACTAACGGCACTCGCTGGCCTTAGTTTAGGAGTCGCTGCTCCAGCTTCGGCAGCATCAACACACACAGTTCAGTCTGGAGATACACTTTACCGTATCGCCGTGAACAACAATGTATCAGTAAATGACATCAAACAAGCGAACGGCTTAAACTCTAATATGATTTATCCGAATCAAGTATTGAAGCTTGCGAAGTCAGAAGCTAAAGCTTCAAGTGCTTCAAAAACGTATACAGTTAAAGCAGGCGACACGTTGTATCGCATCGCGACAAACAACGGCGTATCTGTCAACCAATTGATGACATGGAACGGTCTTAAATCAGATCTCATTTTCCCTGGTCAACAATTCTCTGTAAAAGGTGCCAACGCAGCATCGGTTGCAAACAGTGCACCAGCCGCTAAACCAAAAGCATCAACATCTGCACCAGTGACGAAACAGTCTACGTCGACAACGCAAACCCAAGCTCCGGCTTCAGGTAAGACGATGACTGTGGAAGCAACGGCTTACACGCCATACTGTGCAGGATGCTCAGGAATCACGGCAACAGGAATCGACGTTCGTTCGAACCCGAACCAAAAAGTCATCGCGGTTGACCCTTCAGTCATCCCACTCGGCTCTAAAGTTTATGTCGAAGGCTACGGCGAAGCAATCGCTGGAGATACTGGTGGCGCCATCAAAGGTAACAAGATTGACCTCTTGATGCCGACACAAGAGCAAGCGCTCAACTTCGGTCGTAAATCAGTCCAAATCACAATCTTAAACTAATCGGTTTACCCCAAAAACACCGCAAGCGCGGTGTTTTTTTGTGTTGTAGACGCGGTATCTGTAAACGAGCATTTCGTTTTGCCCATCATCGGGTAAACTAGAGGATAAAGGAGACGTCGAGATGGTCCCAACTGAAATCATCATCAGTATTCTCGGTATCGTGCTGATTGTCTTGAACGTCACGTTCGCCGTCACCATCATCTTTTTCGAGCGGCGTGACATCGGTTCGACGTGGGCTTGGTTGCTCGTGCTGTTTTTCATCCCACTGCTCGGTTTCTTCATCTACATCTTCTTCGGACGGTTAATCAAATCGAACAACTTTTATCAGGTCGACGAGGAGCGTCGTCACGAGTACGCCAAACACGTCGACGACCAATTGACCGAGCTTGATGCGCATGAAGGACTTTTCGCCCATGACCCGCTCTTGTCAAAATATCGAAGGCTCGCCCGCTTGAACTTATCCTCCACAAATGCGCTCGTGACGTATCATAATGCGATTCAGGTCATCCATGATGGCGAGCAGAAGTTCGAGGCGTTATTCCATGACATCGAGATAGCGACGCAGGAAATCAACATCCAGTACTATATCATTCAAAATGACTCGCTCGGCCAAGCGCTCATCGAGGCACTCACGCGCCGTGCCAAGGAAGGCGTCAAAGTACGTCTGCTCTATGACGCCGTCGGCTCACGGGGATTGCGACGTTCCTATTTCAAACAGCTCCTCGCGCACGGCGGCGAGGTGAAGTCGTTCTTCCCGTCACGCCTCGGTATCAACTTCCGCGTCAACAACCGGAATCACCGAAAGCTATGTATCATCGATGGGGACATCGGCTATATCGGCGGTTTCAACGTCGGGAATGAATACCTCGGGACGAACCGTCAGTTCGGCTATTGGCGCGATGTGAATCTGCGGATGAGAGGGGAGGCGGTTCGTGAATTGCTCGAGCGTTTCCTCCTCGATTGGAACCGTGCCGTACCGACGAAACACCGGGCCGAGAGAGAGGACTTCCTTTGGCCGACTTCTCTACTCGAGACGTCCCGGTCACCGGTACAAATTGTCACATCTGGCCCGAACTCGTCGACCGAGCACTTGAAAAATATGCTCGTCAAGATGATCACCGAGGCGAAAGAGACGATTTACATCCAGACCCCATATTTCATCCCTGACGCTAGCTTCCTTGACGCCTGCCGTAACGCGCTCATGTCTGGGACGAAAATCCGCCTGATGATTCCGAACAAGCCGGATCACATGTTTGTCTATTGGGCGACGTATACGAATGCGGCCGAGCTCGTCCGCTACGGTGCCGAAGTATATACGTATGAAGGTGGGTTCCTCCATGCGAAGACGCTCGTCATCGATGGCGAGGTCGCCTCGATCGGCACGACGAACATCGACGCGCGCAGTTTCCGTCTCAATTTCGAGATCTCAGCGCTCGTCTATGACGAGGTCGTTGCCCAGTCTGTCATCGATGCATTCAATCGAGACCTCGCATGTGCCGACAGGTTAACGATTGAGCGTTATGAGACACGAACGAAATGGATCCGTTTCAAAGAGAGCGTGTCACGCTTGCTCAGCCCAATTCTTTAAAAAAGACCAGTCAGACCGTCCGGGAGTGCCCGGCGAACTGACTGGTCTCTTATTTTTTGAGTGTCTGGGTGACATGTCGTTCGAACGCCTCGACGATTGGAGCCGGCGCTTCTTTCTCTCCGTACTCGGCCGCCTCCAGCCATGTGGCAAAGCGATTCCCTTCGGTAAATCCGATTCGTTCGAACCATTCCGAAACAGTCTCTTCGCGCTGGCGGGGATGGGCCTGTTCGAGACGTCTCCCGGCATCAAGCAGACGGACGTGCCGTGGGGCCCGTGTCGAGCGGCGAACCGAAGCGGCCGCTTGATGGCGTTGCTTCGGCACCGTCACATCCTCATGGACTTCTTTTCGGCGTTGCACATAGATGAATAAAGCGATGACGCTGACGAGAACGACGAGAAACGTGACGACCAAGAATAGCGATTGATTCGTCGCCGATTCGAGTAACGTCTCGTTTGAAATCGTCTCGGCATCGATGTTCGGATTGTCCGGGACGAGGATACGGTTGACGCGATCGGTCGGATCGAGATTGACTCCGTCGAACCAACCGCCGATCCAAATCAGGATGGGCTGAATCCAGGCGACGAGGTTGCCGAACAATAGCTCTTTGATGGTCCGGATGATTATCGCCAAACCGAGGCCGACCCCTAGGGCGACGACGAGCGTGGACAACATCCGTTTATAGTCACGGCGATAATACAGGCTCCGTTGCCAAAACAAGAACAAGAACGGGAAGACGATCATCGCCAGCGGCTGAGACGCCGGCGGGAACAACCAATCGACAATGAGGAAGAGCACACTTGCGATCGCGTAACGGTCCGTCCAATCGAGCGTACGGATAAAGGCGTGGACGTACGTGAACAACAGTAGCGTGATGCTCATCTCATACGAGAACAAGAGCGCGGCGATGCTCAGGGCCGTCTGCACCCCGAGCTGCCAGTTGCGCGGCAAACGGAGCGTCAGCAGAAAGACGAGCGGAAACACGTGACCGACATAGAACGCGGCGAACACCCACCAGAGTAGTCTCATCGTCCGTCACCTCCCAGTCGTAAAATGGATTGGCTGCCGCCATATTTGGCGACTTTCCGTTCGAACAGCGACCGGGCGAGCGGGAAGTCACGCTCCGATAGACAAGCGAGCGTCGTCATGACCTTGCGGAAATGCGTCTCACCGCTCCCCGGGGCGAGGTCATAGGTGATGCCTTCCTTCGTCAGGGTCGGGACGATCAGCCCATAGCTCGCGTTCTCTTTCTCGAAGTCGCGGCATAGCGCCGCCGCCTGCGAGATCAACCGTTCCATCTGATGGGTGAGGGCGCGCCCGTCTTTCGTCAACAAGTCGAGCACGACGACATATTCGTTCGCCTGGACGGGTTGCTCGGTCCGGGCGAGCAGTTCCCCCGTTTTCGCATAGGCCGACCAATACAGTTGTCGCATCGGCTGGCCGTGATACGGCGCCACTGACTGGAACGTCTCCGGGTCACGGTAGGCGCTATGACGGACCATCTCCTCCCCAGGTAACGTCGGAGGGCGCTTCGGAATCGGATAAGGCAGGAATTCAGGGAAGACATAGCCGATGCGGTCGAGCGGGTCTTCCTTATAGAGCGAGAACATACGGAGCGGGTCACGAATCTCCATACCGATCGCCTCCATGCGGATCGGTCCGCGTCGAATCGCCTTGAGCGGGAGCGTATAGGCGACGGCCGCCTCGCGTCCGACATAGTTCTCTTGGCGCCAGAAGGCGTGTTCCTCCGACTCGACGGTAGGATGGAGATATCCTGACAGACGGACGACACCGAGCGGGACAGGCGCCGTTGAAACCAATTTGATTGTATACGTCTCTTCATCGTTCGGGAACAGTTTCAGCTCGTCGGTCACTTCGACATGTACGTATTCAGCGAGCCGGAACAACAACTCCGGCATGATGAGCGCATACAGGCTGAACCCGATAATCACACTCGCGAGGAAGACGTTGCCGTATAGGGCGGTGAACACCCCGACGACGAACAAGAGCCACATATACCCGGACTCGAGGTAGCGAGGGCTGACGAGTTGCATATCACACCTCTGATGGGACCGGGATGGTCTCCAAAACGGACTTGATCAATTTAGACGGCTTCGTCTTGAGCGACGCCTCGACCGTCAAGACGATCCGGTGTCCGAGAATCGGCAAGGCGAGCGCGCGGATGTCTTCCGGTGATACGTAATCCCGTCCGTCCATATAGGCATGCGCCCGAGCCGCCATCGTGTAGGCGAGCGTCGCCCGTGGGCTCGGTCCGACCTCGATATCCCGGTGATGACGGAGCGCCTCGACGAAATCGAGGAGATAGTCCTCCATCGCCTCGTGGAACAAGACATCACGGACGGCTTGCTGCATCTCGGCCAGTTCGGTCTGTTGCAACGTGAACGGGGCCGCACTCAAATGCTCGTTCCGAAGCAACCGGCGTTCCGACTCCCGAGACAACGGAGCGAGCGACAGTTTGAACAAGAAGCGGTCGAGTTGAGCCTGTGGCAACGGGAACGTCCCTTGCCCATCGAACGGGTTTTGCGTCGCGATGACGAAGAACGGGTCCGGTAGACGAAGCGACACCTCACCGAGCGTCACTTGTCGCTCCTGCATCGCCTCCAACAGTGCCGACTGTGTCCGAGGTGTCGTCCGGTTAATCTCATCGACGAGCAAGATTGACGTGAAAATCGGTCCAGTCCGGCGTTCGAACGTTCCCGTCGTCGGATTGAACAGCTCCATCCCTAAAATGTCACTCGGTAGCGTGTCCGGTGTACATTGCACGCGTTGGAACGCGGCCGAGACCGATGTGGCCAGGCTTCGTGCAAGCGTCGTCTTGCCGGTACCAGGCCGGTCCTCGAGCAGCACGTGGCCCCCGGAGAGGAGAGCGATCGTCGACAGCTTAATCGCCTTCGACTGCCCGATCACTTGATCGTTTAAATGTGTCGTCCATTGTTGCACCATAATGTAAGTCCCCCGTCTATTTTCTGAATATTTATAAAAATCATAGCACACTCGCGGACCGAGATGGAACGCTAAAGAACGGTGTTGCTAAATATGTAGGTCGATCATGGTCAATCCGAAGAAGACGTTTTCGCGTTCTTACGGCTCGGGAACTCGAAAATCAAGTAATACAAGACAATCATGCTTGTGAAAGGTTGCAGGACGCTGACCCATGTTGGCCCGTCGAACAAAATATACGTAAGTGTGATGAGAACGGATGATCCGACTAATAATTTTGAGAACATAGGCGACGTCTCTCCTTTGAATCGCAATATGGAATAGGTTGACTATACCATGTCACTTTCGCAATAACCGCCCGACAAAAAAACTGACCTGCCTGTATGAGGCAAGTCAGTCATCGTTTCGGTGTATCCAAATAGCGTTCGAAATGCCGCTCCAGCCAGTCCTGGAAGAACGACATGAACGTACAGATGCCCCAATAGATCAAGGCGACAACCAAATAGACGGTCATATAATCGAATTCCCGACCCCCGACGATTTTCGCCTTATTGAAAATCTCCGGAACCGTGATCATGGCGGCGAGCGAACTCGCTTTAATCAAATCGAGGAACACGTTCGAAAGCGGGGGGAGGGCAATCCGCGTCGCCTGAGGTAAGATGACCCCTTTCAGCGTCAACCACTTGTTCATCCCGAGCGAGCGGGCCGCCTCGACTTGTCCTGGATCGACGGCACGGATCGCAGCCCGGACGATCTCCGCGATATAGGCCGCCGAGTTCAGACTGAACCCGATGATTGCCGCCGTCAGCGCTGCGAACTCGATACCGATGAATGGAAACCCTGAATATAAGATGAACAGGATAATTAAAATCGGTACACCCCGCATGAACGAGATATAGAACGTCGACGGGAACCGTAACAACCGCGACGGTGACAGTTTCCCAAGGGCGAGCACGAGACCGAGCAACAAGCCGAAGAACATGCTGACGAATGAAATCCAAAGCGTGTTCGGCAAACCGCCTAGCAGATAAGGGAATGAGCGCACAGCCAGGTCGACGTCAAAAATCGCTTCCCATTTCACACCTTCGAACATGATGGTTTAGTCCAATTCGACGATCGTCGCGTCGACGTCCGGTTCGACCGAGACATCGGCACCGTTATAGAACGTTTCCGACAACTCTTTCACCGTGCCGTCTTCAAGCATCTCGGCAAGGACGCGGTCGATGTTCTCTTGAAGCTCTGCGTTCTCCTTATCCATCAAGAACGCAACTTCCTGCGGGTTATAGGCGATATCCGGGTGAATCGTGATGTCGAACTCCGGGAAGAAGGCGAGGGCGAGCGTCTGGAGATAGTAGTCGTTCAAGATGACGTCGGTCCGTCCTGTCGAGACGTCACGAAGGTACTGGTCGTTCGTCGCATTGTCATAGATGACTTCCTCGGCCCCGTATTGACGTGCCACGTCCATGAAGACGGTTGTCGCTTCTCCAGCGGCCTTTTTGCCTTTCAAATCCTCAAGTGACTCGATACCTGATAGATCGCTCTTGCGAACGATGGCCGTCCCATACGTGTACTTGTATGGCGTCGAGAAGGCAAACTTCTCTTTCCGGTCGTCTGTGACCGAGATATCGTTTGCGGCGACGTCGACTTGTCCGTTTTGAACGCTCGTCAACATGTTGTCGAACGCCATCTCTTTGAATTGGACCTCGAGGTCGAGACGTTTCCCGACCTCTTTCATGAGCTCGACGTCAAACCCCGTCAACGTATCGCTATCCTCTTCCCGGAATGAGGCCGGATAGAGTGTCCCCGCTGTACCGACCGTGAGTGTACCGTCTTCTTTGATTTCGTCCCAGCGTGAAGTTTCGGCCTGATCGGTGCTAGAATCACCACACGCCGCGAGCGGGACAGCCAGTAATAAGGATGCTGCCAAACCTTTTGTCATACGTTTCATTCAAGTTCCTCCTTAAGTTATCATCTGTCTAAAAATAGCATGACATACGCTTACAGGCAACTCCTAAGAGCGGATGAACAGTGTTAAAGTTATTTTTGAAACATAAATCCATAAAGCGCTAACATGTTGATGAATGAAGGATTCAATCGAATGACACAGTTTAGTAATTATGATGAAACAGATCAATGGATGTCGGTTTGAACAATACGGTTTAAGTAAAAATATCATCGTGTTGATCAGCCGACTCCGACGCATGTGAATTTTAATAATTCATGTATGATAGATAGTAAAGGCTTATTCCTAACATATTAAAATGAGGAGAGCGGGGGGCAAATGGAAAAATGGGAGAGATGGACAGTCAATCCAGAGATACCGGCCAAACCATATCTGCAGGCTCTAATTGATGATAAAGACGGATTAAGACTCGTGTTTATGGATACGCATGAGAACACGTATACATTCTTGTTTGACGGACTAGTGCTGTCGTATCGACATACAGACGAAGGAACGCTTATTAGAACGCTAGAACATTTATACAAACATTATGACACTGATTTTTTTAGCAATTGGACACTCTTTCAAGTGACCGATTCCAGCTATTTAAAATGGCTAGCTGAAGAATCAACAAACATTTACGAAGCGGTTTATAATATTCAGCATTACGTTTTCTTGACATCATACGATGTAATTGAAGTGTTGTCGACAAATCCACCGACTCTGATTTTATGACGGTCACTGTATGGCTAGTCTGGTGAGACCATTTGGTTTTGGGATGGAGCGGTCATTACATATGAAGGGAGAAAGATGCAATGGAAGAAGAACCGAACATCTCGATCAAAGCGTTAGATGAGTATTCCATCAGCGTCGTAAACGAAGCCAATAATGCGTTTCCAGTCATCGGGAAAATCATCCCGAGCTTTTGTGACGGGGTTTGGATGTATGAGGAACAGTTATATGAGAAAGCCCATGAGACGAGCTTCCCGGACGATTCACTAGACTGGCATGAATACATCAACAGTGAGGACAAACAAGTATTCTTGGCATTCGACGAGACGACGTGTATTGGACAAATCCGTGTGGTGAAAGACTGGAACCGTTTTGCTTATATCGAGAACATCGCGATCCGTGGCAGCTATCGCAACAGCGGGCTTGGGCATTTGCTGATGCAAGTTGCAGAGACGTGGGCAAAAAAGCAGTCGTTGCTTGGATTGTCACTCGAAGCGCAGAACGATAACGTGATCGCGTGTCGATTTTATGCGAAAGAAGGGTTCGCGCTCGGCGGTGTCGATACTCTCAAACACACCGGCAATCCGAACATCGACATGACGTTGTATTGGTACAAGATTTTCTGATTTTTTTCGAGAGGAGAGATGTCACATCTGACATCGATTTTCTCTGTTTTTCTTCTAGTTAACATAACATATATTATCAGTAAAAATAAAACTCCGTCTCAATCCTTTAGTATACTTAAAGTAGTGAGACGGAATTTGAAATTTGAGAAAAGGGATTCAAGATCGTGTAAAACGAATCAAAGTGACACCTGGTTCCGGTTCGAACTCGGCGCTCGGTTCGAATCCGAGCTTCGTGTACAGCTTCTTGGCCGGCCCGTTATGTTTTCCCGTATGCACATAGACAAGCTTGTCTTCATGCAAGCTGAGCACATGTTCGAGCAACGTCGTCGCGAGCCTCGCCCTGAAATACGTCGGATCGATACATAATTTCGTGACCTCGACCGTGGTCTCGGCTGCTTCGACCGTGATGAATCCGATCAACCGCTCATCGTTATATAAGCCATAGCTCGTCCCAGGCAGATTTTGAATCACTTCGACCGTCTCATAACGCGCTGGAATCTCATCGAATCCGATCAGCTCGGCCTCGACCGCATAAGCGTTCCGTTGAATCTCGAGCATCTGCTCGGCCAGTTGATAATCTGTCGTCTGAATCTCGCGTAACTCCATCTATCAGCACCTCCGGTTTATCGTGAAAATAGACGTGCTTGCTTGCGTTTGGCACGCTTCAGCGCCAAATAGAGCCGGTGTGTCCCAGTGACCGGCTGTCCGTGTCCGACGAACGTGTGGCGCGGTGCCAGGTCGATCAACTTCTCTGCATGCGCGACCGCTGCCCGTTTGTCCCATGTCGCGACGCCCGGGAGCGGGAACAACGGGCGCACATCCCCTGCCACGGAGACTCCCCCACGGGTCTGGAACGCGTCACCAGCAAACAAGTTCCGCTCCTTTTCATCGAAATAAGCGATGGAGCCCGGCGTATGACCCGCTGCCGGATAGACCCTCAGACCGAACAAGCGCTCACCTGGGTCGAGCAATTTATCCGGCAAGGAGTGGATGGTTGGGAGCGATCCTTTTAGTTTGAGTGGCCGTTCATCCGGGTCGGTCGTCTTGTCCCCTTCGAGGAGACGAGCATCGCGCCTCGAGACGTAAAGCTCGGCGTGCGGATGCGCCTTCAAGATGGCGTCGACACCACCGACGTGATCGCCATGGGCGTGCGTCAGCAAGATGGCGAGCAGCGGACGCTCCTGTGCCTCGATATACGCTAAAATCGCTTCCGCATTGCGCACGAGGGCAGTGTCGATCAAGACGAGTCCGAGCTCCCGCTCGATCAATTGGACGTTAATCGGTAATACAGGCGCATAGAATGTCAGTTGATGGACGTGGTCAATCCGTGTGACTTTCATGATATCCCCTCCCCTTAATCAAACAACGTGATCCAATCTTCTTGCCATCTAGCCTCAAAACACATATAAAGCTGTTCCTGCGTGTTCCGCGCGGTCGATAAAGGTGGTAAGTTGTCCCGCGTGAAGAACGCGACCTCGCTCGTCTCATGGCTCACCTGCGCCTCTCCACCAATCAGCTCGCATTCGATGAACAGTTTATAGTAATGCTGCGACAGCGGTGGATGGTCGTGATGATGCATATCGAACAACGCGAGTAGCCGTACCGGTACGACATCAAACCCGGCCTCTTCCTCAATCTCCTTAATGATATTTTGGGCCGGGGACAACCCGACCTCACAAAAACCACCTGGTAACGTCCAAAGCCCGTCCGACCGCTCTTTGACGAGCAAGAGCGCATCGTCCCGGAAGACGACACCGCGTACGTCGAGTTTCGGTGTCGGGTATCCATCGACGTGTGTCAGTTTCGTGACCTCATCCAAGGCGAGGTCTGACTGTCGTTCGAACATCTCGGTCGCGATTCGTTGAAGTTCGACGTAACGTTCGCGATCGAACTCGTCTTTCGTGAACGTCAAACCGGCCTGTGCCAGCGCCTGGAGCCGTTTGGCCCAGTCGAGCCATTGAGACATAGTGATCCCCCCATGATTTTTCCTCTTACCCCATTCGCCAAACGATGGACTTGTTCCTTTTAGCAATACCCGCTCCCATAAGAAAGTACCTATCCTCCCCGTGATATACTGAAATGAGAACGGTGGCAAAGGAGGAACGATATGTCGATTGCAGTGTTATCCCAGTTCAAAGCAGACTTGGACGGCTATACCGAACGGCAGTTGCGCTATCAGGCAGCAGAAGACGTCTGGTCAATCGGGCAGATGTACGACCATATCATCGTGGTGGCCGAGGAATATGCAGACGAGATTG
Source organism: Exiguobacterium sp. s50 (assembly GCF_018618175.1). Taxonomy (NCBI): domain Bacteria; kingdom Bacillati; phylum Bacillota; class Bacilli; order Caryophanales; genus Exiguobacterium; species Exiguobacterium sp. s50. The sequence continues at coordinate 40,332 of NZ_JACSLP010000011.1, read as the reverse complement.
AACGGTGTCTCGCTTCACACGAAGAGCAACCGCTTGGAAAGACCGAATTCGGTGAACGATTGTTTCAAGCCGGTGGGTTCCCTCCGATTAAAATCCGTTTACCTGATGAGATGAACCAACCTCCGAACAACACGGACAAGCGGGAGACGCTCGAGCGACGACTCGACGAATTGTCTGCGCGTTTGAAGCGACTTGAACCGCTCGTCCGCTCAGCGAACCGTGACGTCAAAGCACGGCATGGCGGCTTTGGCTGGCTGAACGCACAGGAGTGGTACGACCTCATCGAGATGCATACCCGTCATCACTTGCGCCAACAGGCCGATTTGGAGCGCTATCTGATAGAGGCCGAGCTTTGAATCCATAAGAAAAACCCTGTATCAAAGACAATGGTCTCTGGTACAGGGTTTTCTTTAGTTCGATCTCAATCGAGATACACGTCCTCAATCTCTCCGAATGTCTCTTCATCAAACACGAACGAGCCGTTGGCGTAGCGGTCCAAGAGCGTCAACTGCTTCGTTTTGACCGTCTTCGCTTTCTCTTTCCCGATGATGTGGAGCGTCTCATCGTCATGAACCGGGAGCACACGACGAATCTGGTGCGGTTTCGATTTGACTTCGCGGATGAGCATCGTCCCGCGCAAGTTGCGGTTCGTGCAGTCGAACTGGTCCTCGAGCTTCATCTTCTTGACCGCTCCACGTTGCGTCACAAGGACGAACAGCGGCGGTGTGAAGAAGGCGAAAGCATCTGCGACCATGTCCCCATCCTTCAAGTTCATCGCTTTGACACCGGCGGCGCGCTGACCGACGACCGGCACGTCATCTTCTTTGAACCAGAGGCCGTAACCGCGCTCAGAGACGAGGAACAGTTGGCCAGGCCCGTCACTGATGCCGGCGAAGACGACCTCGTCGTCGCCTTTCAGTTTGAGCGCCATGAGCGCCTTCGACTTGCGTTGGGCGTCATAGTCACGGAGCGGTGTCCGTTTGACCATGCCTTCACGCGTCACGAACAGACAGTGCGCGTCGGTGTCGAACGTCGAGACGACATCGGCCGAAACGACTTGTTCGCCTTCGATCGGCACGAGGTTGGCGACATGCTGACCGGCGTCTTTCCATTTCGACTCTGGAATCTGATGGACCGGGATGAGCAAGTAACTGCCCTTGTTCGTCCATACGAGCAAGTGGTCCGTCGTCATCGCCTGGGTGACGAGGACGGGACGGTCTTTCTGCTTCATCTCCGGCATCTCGTCGCTCGAGGCGCCATATGAGCGCATCGATGAACGTTTGACGTACCCGTCGCGGCTGACGAACACCATCGTCTCTTCGACGGCGATCATGACCTCTGTCTTCAGTTTCAACTCTTCGACCTCGGACTCGATGACCGAGCGTCGTGCGTCGCCGTACTCGTCACGGAGTGCGGTCAACTCTTTCGAGATGAGCTTCCGTTTCGTCGCGTCGACGTTCAAGATGTTAGCGAGGCGAGCGATCTCTTTTTGGAGCGCCTTCGCCTCTTTTTGCAGTTCGACGATATCCGTGTTCGTCAAACGATACAATTGGAGCATGACAACCGCTTCGGCTTGACGGTCTGAGAACGAGAACCGCTCCATGAGCTTCTGCTTCGCCTCGGACTTGTCTTTGGCCGAACGGATGAGTTCGAGCGTCTCGTCAAGGACCGAGATGGCCTGTTCGAGCGCATCGACGATCTCGGCGCGTTTCTTCGCCTGGTCGAGCTCGAACGTCGTGCGTCGAGTGACGACCTCTTCGACGTGCTTCAAGTATGCGTCGATAATCGACAAGAGTCCCATCTGTTTCGGTGTCCGGTTGACGATGGCGACCATGTTGTAGTTATAGGCGAGCTGCAGATCGGTATGCTTCAAGAAGAAATGGAGCACACCTTCCGCATCGGCTTCCTTCTTCAACTCGATGACGACGCGGACACCGGTCCGGTCAGTCTCGTCACGGACTTCGGCGACGCCTTCGACTTTGCGGTCGAGGCGAAGCTCTTCCATCTTCTTGACGAGGTTCGCCTTGTTCACCTCATACGGGAGCTCGGTGATGGTAATCTGTTCACGACCTCCCTTAAGTGGCTCGATGACCGATTTGGCACGGATGATGACCTTGCCTTTTCCGGTCTCGAACGCCTTCAAGATGCCGTCTTTGCCCATGACGATTCCGCCAGACGGGAAGTCAGGTCCTTGCATATAACGGAACGCGTCATTCGTCGTCTCGACCTCACCTTTCAGACGGGCGATGGCGAGGTTGAGCACCTCGGTCAAGTTGTGCGGCGGAATCTCGGTCGCGTAACCGGCAGAGATTCCCGTCGTCCCGTTCATGAGCAAGTTCGGGAGGAGTGACGGCAAAACGAGCGGCTCTTCGGTCGAATCGTCGAAGTTCGGCGTGTAGTCGACCGTGTTCTTCGAGATCGACGTCAGCATGACGCCGGCAATCTTCGACAGACGGGCCTCGGTATACCGCATCGCGGCGGCCGAGTCGCCGTCCATCGAGCCGTTGTTCCCGTGCATGTCGATGAGCGGGTAACGCAACTTCCAGTCCTGCGATAGGCGTACCATCGCCTCATAGACGGAACTGTCACCGTGCGGGTGATAGTTACCGATGACGTTCCCGACCGTCTTGGCCGATTTGCGGTACGGTTTCTCGTTCGTGTTGCCTTCATGGTGCATCGCATACAGGATGCGGCGCTGAACGGGTTTGAGGCCGTCGCGCGCGTCCGGGAGGGCCCGGTCCTGGATGATATATTTCGAGTAACGCCCGAAGCGGTCACCAACGACCTGTTCGAGCGACAAGTTTAAAATATGTTGAATCGTCGACATCGTTACATCACTTCCTCAATCGCTTTAGTCACGTGTTCATTGGCGATGATCGAATCATCTTCCTGGAGGCCGAAGGCGACGTTCTCCTCGATCCATTCCCGGCGATGGGCGACGTTGTCTCCCATGAGCACCGAGACACGCTTGTCGGCGACGGCAGCGTCGTCGACCGTGACGCGGATGAGCGTCCGTGTGTCGGGGTTCATCGTCGTCTCCCATAGCTGGTCGGCGTTCATCTCACCGAGACCTTTGTAGCGCTGGAGGATATAGCCCTTCTTATACACTTTGACGAGCTTCTCGAGCGCTTCTTCGTCCCAAGCGTACTCGAACTGTTCCGACTTGCCTTTCCCTTTCGAAATCCGATAGAGCGGTGGCAAGGCGACGAACACTTTGCCGGCCTCGACGAGTGGGCGCATATAACGGAAGAAGAACGTCAACAGGAGCACTTGGATGTGAGCCCCGTCCGTATCTGCGTCGGTCATGATGATGATTTTGTCGAAATTGCAGTCCTCGAGCTCGAAGTCATGGCCGACCCCAGCCCCGATCGCGTGGATGATCGTGTTAATTTCCTCATTCTTCATGATGTCCTGGAGTTTCGACTTCTCCGAGTTGATGACCTTCCCGCGCAGCGGCAGGATGGCCTGAAACGTCCGGTCGCGGCCCTGTTTGGCCGAACCGCCGGCCGAGTCACCCTCGACGAGGAACAGTTCGTTCTTGGCGGCGTTCTTCGACGTCGCCGGCGTCAGTTTCCCGTTCAAGATGCTCGAACGTTTCTTTTTCTTGCCGTTGCGCGCCTCTTCCCGGGCTTTCCGGGCGGCTTCGCGGGCCTGGGCGGCGCGGATCGCCTTCTTGATGAGCATCGTCGCCATCTGCGGGTTCTCCTCGAGGAAGATCGTCAGTTGTTTGGCCATGACACCATCAGCGCTCGTACGGGCCTCGGGCGAACCGAGTTTCGATTTCGTCTGCCCCTCGAACTGGAGGAACTCTTCCGGGATCCGTACCGAGACGATGAGCGTCAAGCCTTCGCGGACGTCGCCGCCGTCAAGGTTCTTGTCTTTTTCTTTCAACAATCCGTTCTTACGGGCGTACTCGTTCACGATGCGGGTCATCGCCGTCTTGGCGCCGACCTCGTGCGTGCCGCCGTCACGAGTCCGGACGTTGTTGACGAACGAGAGGACGTTCTCAGAATAGGCGTCCGTGAACTGGAAGGCGAGCTCGAGCTCGATATCGTTCTCCGTCCCTTCGAAATAGACGATCGGATGAAGCGTCGCCTTGTCGTCGTTCAAATATTGGACGAACTCGGCGATCCCTTCCTCGTAATGGAACGTCTCTTCTTTATCCGAACGCTCGTCCGTCAACGTGATCGTCAATCCTTTTAACAGGAATGCCGATTCACGGAGCCGTTCAGCGAGCGTGTCGTAGTTATATGTCGTCGTCGAGAAGATCGAGGCGTCCGGTTTGAAGTAGACGCTCGTCCCCGTCTGACGCGTCTTTCCGGTCTCGAGGAGCGTCGTCTGCGGGATCCCGCCGTCGGCAAACGTCTGCTCGAACACTTTGCCGTCGCGATAAATCGTCACGAGGACCTTGCTCGAGAGTGCGTTCACGACCGAAGCGCCGACCCCGTGGAGTCCACCTGACGTCTTGTAGCCGCCTTGGCCGAACTTACCGCCGGCGTGAAGGACCGTGAAGATGACCTCTGGCGTCGGTTTCCCGGAGGCGTGCATCCCCGTCGGCATCCCACGCCCGTGATCTCGTACCGTGATGGCGTCATCTTTATGGATGGTCACATCGATTTGGCCACCGAATCCGGCGAGCGCCTCATCGATTGCGTTATCGACGATCTCATAGACGAGATGGTGCAAGCCGCGATGGTCGGTCGAACCGATATACATCCCCGGACGTTTCCGGACAGCAGTCAGTCCTTCGAGCACCTGGATGGCGTCTTCATTGTAATTAAATAAGTCTGTTGACATCTTCGTCACCTCAATTTCGAACACACGTTCGTTTTTCTATCCTATTGTATAGCTGTTTTTGGATTCTGGCAAGCCTCCCTCCGCGAGCGGGGCTCGTGAAAAAAAGGAGACCTACCAAGGAGGTAGGTCTTAACCGAGAAGGCGGGCGTGCTCGACATAGATGCATCGATTTTCGATGTAGTCGAGTCCGGCATCGCGAGCGATCCGCTCGGCGTCCGGGCTGGTGAGCCCGAGCTGGTTGAAGACGAGACCGACATCCCCATGTCGGACGGCATCTTCGGCCACGCCGGCCAAATACTCATTGCGTCGGAAGACGTCGACGATATCGACGCGCCCCGGGATGCTCTCGACCGTCGGATAGACTTTGCGTCCGTTCCACGTCTCGAGCGTCGGATTGACAGGGATGACTGTGTAACCTTGCAAGATCAAATAGTCTGCGATTTGGTTCGCGGTCTTGTTCGGGTTCGCTGACACGCCGACGACAGCGATCGTCTTCGCCTCGGTGAGCCATTGTTTCAAACGTTGATCGTCCATCCTGAAATCCCCCTTTTGTTTACGTTCTCAGTGTACCTTTACCTGAATCACCGTTTCAAGCTTTATTTTCTTTTATCATACAACTGTAACTCTTTCAAATTTTTAAAACAAATCAATTGGTTCACCATAACTTATTATGTAAACCGGATTATATGACGATGTTTCTCCGGTTCTCAGGTCGATGTGTGTCTCGGAGGAAAATCCCGTGCGAACGAACGTTGCGTGAAATATCTATTTCACGCAATCATAAGGACCGATTTAAAGCGTTTCAGATAGCAAGATTGACTCGTTTCTCGAACGCCCATGGGCAAATCGATGGCAGTTCGGTATACTAAGGTTCAGGAGGTGTTCGCGTGGGAACTGCCTATGAGGAACGTCGCGGTACACTATATAATTACCGCATCACTTTTTACGGGAACGCGCTCGCTTGGCTCATCCACGTCGTGTTCTTGATCACGTTTTGGCAACTCGGCGTCACGGTACTCGCCTGGTCGAATCTACTCAGCATTCTGTATTACACGCTATCCTTTTATTTTGTACATAAACGATATTATCGGGCGTTCTTCGTCGGTCTGTTCATTGAGGTCGTCTATAACGCAATCATCTCGACGGTCGTGCTCGGTTGGGGTGCGAACGTCCACTACTTCATCATCATGGTCGCCTATGGAGTGTTCTTCATGCCGAACGTCCGTCGGTCCATCCGGGTCGCCTCGACGATACTCGCCATGACCATCTACGGTTTCCTATATATGAATGTGACGACAGGGACGCAACCGCTCACGCCGTCCTTCGAGCAAATATTGGGCCTCTTTTGTCTCTTGTCGACGATCGCCTTGATTGCTGGTCTGTCTTTCGTCTTCGAAGGGTCCGTCGTCGAAGTGACGTCCGAGCTCGAGCGGACGAACGAACGGTTGCACACGCTCGCCTCACGGGACGGGCTGACCGGGTTGTATAATCGGACGACCGGTTACCGATTGGTCGAAGATGAGATTCGCGAAGCCGTCATCAATGGACGGCCATACGCCGTCGCTCTAGGGGACATCGACCATTTCAAGGCGTTCAATGAGCAACACGGTCATGACTGCGGCGATCTCGTACTCAAGCAAGTCGCCTCCGCGCTTGCCCGAACCGACGGGATAGCCGTCCGTTGGGGTGGCGAGGAGTTCCTCATCTTCTTGGCGGACCAGTCCACTGCAGAGGCCACGGAGACGATTGACCGCTTGCGGCAACGCATCAAATCACTCGAGACAATTTATGACGGCCGTCGTCTCAGCGTCACGATGACGTTCGGTGTCACGACGCGAACTGGATTCGAGGCCGTCGAAACGCTCGTCAAAGAGGCGGACGACCGGCTCCGGGCCGGTAAACAAGAAGGCAAAGACCGAATCGTCACGTCAATCCATCAGTAAGCAAGGAGAGATCTTTTGAGTATATTCCGCCAGCTCGGACAAGCACCGACCAAGGTCGCGACGAAACGTTTCAATTTGAGCGGCTACGAGCGCATGCCGAGCTTCATCCAGCGTTTTTTGAATCACCTGGCAGCCAAACATTATTCGGAACAGACCGCGCAGCGCTATCTGTATGACTTTCTAGATTTTTTCCGCTGGGTCGAGGCCGCCAGCGCATCTGAGGTCGACCCTTCGACGGTCGAGATTGACTCGTTCGTCGAGTTCGATCACGCGGGGGCCGAGGCGTACGCGACGTATCTCGCACTCGAGCTCGATAACGCGCCGAGCGTCATCAACCGTAAATTGTCCACGATGCAATCGCTGTTCAACCATTTGATTGAGACGGGCGTGACGGCCCACAACCCGTTCCAGGCGGTCGAGCGGCCGAAGCGTGCCAAACGCAACCCGGTCTATTTGACGGAGCAGGAGTGGCTCGACTTCTCGACGCTCGTCCGCAGCAACGTCGGCATGTCCGACCGCGAGGCGAGTTGGTACGAGCGCAACCGGGACCGCGATTTTTTGATGATTCAACTGCTTGGGTTGACCGGGATGCGCGTCTCGGAACTCGTCGGCCTCGATTGGAACGATATCGACCGCGAGAGCGGGACGATTCGCGTCATCGGGAAAGGCAATAAAGAACGGGTCATTCCGATCGCCTCCCCGCTCGAGCCGCTCCTCGACGCCTATCGACGTGACGGGTCAGGCCCGCTATTCCAATCGGAGCGAGGCAAGCGCATCTCGGTGCGGACGGTGCAACACACGTTAAAAGGCCACATCGACCGCTTGAAACCGTATTTGCCGTTCTTGACGCATAAACAGGTGACACCACACAAACTACGTCATACATTCGCCTCACGGCTCGCCATGAGCGGCATCGATGTGTTGACGATTCAACAGTTGCTCGGTCACGAATCGGTGGCGACGACGCAAGTCTATGCCCATATCGGCGACGAGAAGAAAAAACAAGCTATGATAGGTTTACGATAACTTATTATGTAAACCATTATAAAACACCTGAATCAATCACATGGATTGGTTCAGGTGTTTTCGTTATAACTGCTTCGTCGATAGGATGACAATCGTCTCATCGAGCACCGTGTAATAGGCGTCTTCGAACGTTTGCCGCTCATTTGTTTCGAGATTGAACACGGTCACGCCCCCACCTGTTCCATCTGCCGCCGACTCATGGATGAAATAGTTCGAGGCGAGCACGCGCTCGAAAGGAGCCGTGTCGAGGAAGCGGGCCCCGGTCGTCGCGTCAATCAATTCGGTATGGTCCGTTGACTCTTCCACTTTAATGAAAATAGTGGAACTGACATCGTCATACGTGAAGTCAATCGGCTCGTAGGCGCCCCAGTCGACCACCGCCACCTCGCGGAGCACGTCCGGTGCTGTCAACTCATAAATCGTCTCCTCGTTCGCCTCGTCGACGAAAGTCGAGAACCGAAGTCGCTTGTTCCGTTCACCCAAGTATTGGACCGTGTCCCCTTCCCCGTGCAGACGAATTAAGTCCTCGAACGGAATCTCATCTTGACGGGACCTAACTGCCTCGACCGCCTCGTCGAGCGAACAAATCAGAATCGCCTCCGAATGGTCGATCGAATCGTCCGGGAAGACCCGACCGTCCTCGAGTGCCTCGTAATAGGCAAACTCGTCCAAGCGGGCGTTGCAGACGATATATGGAATGCCATCGAGCTCGGTCGAGAACAGATAGAGCTCACGGAACTTACCGGCATGTCCGACGAGTCGCTCGTCACGGATTCGCTCTTGGAACGACGTCTCCGCATCATACAGCCATGCCTCATCGGTATCTCCGAAACTCGTCAGGAAGAGGAAGTAACGGTCCGCGAGAACCCAATAGAGCGTGCTGTTACCACGTTTCTCGAACGTCGCGAGCACATCTTCTCGTCCAGAGCGATAGTCGAACGCAATCAACTCCGTGCGGACGACACCCGTCCGGTCTGGTATCTCATTCAAGAAATAGACGCGGGCGTCACTGACGAACAGCTTCGAGATCCCATAGTCTTCATAGGCGCGATGACTGATCGGCGTGACGGTACCGTCCGCTTCATCATAGCGATAGATCGAGAAACTCGTCTCGCCGGTCTTCTCTCGATAGTAGATGGACGTTTCGGTGACGGCAATCAAATCCTCATGGCTGATTGGCATGGCACGTGCGTCAACGATTCTCATAGGGCACCTCTCTCATAGGAAGATTCAACCGGCTCGACGGTGACGATGCCGGGTGGTCGTTTCGGGAATGAAATCCGCAAATGGGCGAACTCAATGATGGATTGGTGAGGATCGGTCTTCTCGACCCAACGGACGCGTTGGCGGTTCGCCAAGGCGTGGCCAATCTTTTCTTCAATTTGGAACTGGGAAATGCCACGATAGGCGACTTCTTGGATATAGGTCGATTCATCAAGCTCGAACTGTTGCCAAATGCCCATCACGAGCTGTCCGAGCGAGGAGACCCGCCGCTCAGGCAAACGGACCGTCCGGAGCGTCTGTTCCACTTCCTTCAAACATTCGAGCGGGTCGTCCGCGACGGCAAACAGTCGCTTAGCCGAGTTGTTCATGACCCGGTAACGTCGTTTCCCGCTCTCGAGCCGAAGCACTTGCGCATAGGGTTCGACCGGCACCCCATGAAAGAACGTATCGGTCCCACCCCAGGAAAAGCCGAAGGCGGGATCGAATTTCTGAATCGTGTTCATGAAGGCGAGCATGAAATCCTCGACCTCGCGACGCTCAAGCCGTATCCATTCGGCGAGCGCGAGGGTGCCGCGGTCCTTTTTGATGCGATGCACCGGGAAGAACAGGTCCCCTTCGGCCAGTCGATGCGGTTTGAGCTCCGTCCCGTCGGCGCGATAGTCCGTCGCCGGACGGCCGCTCCGGCCCGCATAGATAATCCATTCGTCCTCGGTGCTTTCGAACGCGTAGGCTTGGTGCGCCCAAGGTGGTGTCACATATAGGGCCGGATACTCTTCATACGTCTCGAGGTGCAGATAGGAGCGGTCGGTCCACAGTTGCGCGAGCAAGCGCACGATTTCTCCCGTCTCTGATTCTTTCGGTGCGATATAGTTGCCGGTATTGCCGATATACGTCAAGACATGGAAGTCATAGGCGTGATACAAGTGTCGGACGATGCGCTCGAACACGGCGGCAATCATCCGTTCGAACAGCGGATGGTCCTCGTTCCGGTCGACCGATGTCGCATCGACCGTGCACATGAGCCACCCCATGCGGACGTACAGGCGAATCCGGAGCGGATACGAGATCAATGGGGATGATGACGCATGAATCTCCGTCAGACCGAGGTTGGCCATGTTCTCGACTTGTAACGTGAATCCGCTACGCCTCAGTTGTTCCTCCATCTTCTTTTTCCAATTGATCGTCTCCATTCGCATTCACTCGCTTTCCGTGGCCATCGTTCTCGTGTGGCTCATTGTGAAATTTTTCCCGTTTCTTGATTCATACAAACGCCTTTCCGTCAGCATGTTCGGTGAGACGCTGAAGCGCCTCATCAACGATAGCGCGCGACGTCCCGAAATTGAGGCGTTCGAACGTCTCGCCCGACTCCCCGAACGGGTGACCTGGCGACAAGAACAGACGGACTTCCTCGTGCAACCACTTCTTCCGCGGTTCCGTTTCGAAATTGAGCGCCTTGAAGTCGATCCAGAGGAGATAACTCGCCTCAGGCATGTACGTCTTCAATTGGGGCAGCTCTTCCTGGAACCGCTCGACGAGGTACGTCGCCTGCTCCTCGAGTTCGGCCGTCAATTGGTCGAGCCAACGCTCGGCCCGTGAGTCGGAATAGGCGGCGATGATGGCCGTGTTCGCGAACGGTGTCGGTAACACATGGTGTTTGTTTTGGACTTGGATAATCCGTTTTCGCATCGCATCGTCCGGACAGATGATGTACGACGCGAACAGCCCCGCGATATTGAACGCCTTCGACGGTGCACTCACCGTGATGACCGAGTCATCGAGGCGATTGAGGGCGGTATGCCGTTGTGACGGATAGGTCAAGTCGGCATGAATTTCATCGGCGACGAGGATGACGTCATGGCGACGTGCCAGCTCGACGACTTGCTTCAGCTCGGACTCGGTCCATACCTGTCCGACCGGGTTGTGCGGCGAGCAGAGCAAGAACAACTTCGCCTTCTGCATCTGTGTCTCGAGCGCGTCAAAGTCCATCTCGTAGCGACCATCGACTTGACGGAGCGGAGCGTCGAGCAACTCCCGTTTCAACCCGGTGACCAGTTCATGAAATGGCGGATAGACGGGCGACTGGATGACGACCCCATCCCCTTCCTCCGTCAACGCCTCGACGATATGCGTCAATCCCGGTACGACGCCACTCGAGAACAAGACGTGATCGGCATCGACCTTGAGCCCGTGACGACGGTCATACCAAGAACTCACGGCTGCTTGCGCCTCTCTCGAGAACAATGTGTACCCGAACTCTCCTGTCGCGGCCCGTGCCGTCAGCGCCTCCGAGATGGACGGTGCCGTGCGGATATCGATGTCTGCGACCCACAGCGGCAAGACGTCATCTGTCAAATGGAACCAGCGGTCGAGCCCGTCCCATTTCACCGAATCCGTTCCCGTCCGGTCAAGCGATTGATGTAAGATTGATTTCATGTTCATCCCTCCTACTCCTACTGTAACAAAAAACGAGCGTTCGAGTCCGCAAAACGATGGCGGATTCGAGACGCGTCGGCTATAATCGACCGAGATACTTCAAGGAGGTGAACCCGATGACCGTGACCGTCATCCGCCATAAACGCCGGAAACGGGCGGCTTTCTTCGTGACGCCGGACGGCATCGAGCTGCGGATTCCAGCTAGGCTCCCGAACCGAGTCGTCGAGACAATATTGACGGAACATGCCGGCTGGATCGAAGATCGCCTCGCGGCACTGCCCAAGCGTGACGTCTTACCAGCCGACAGACTGCTTTTGCACGGAGAGACGTTTTCGCTCGTGAAAAGCAATACCGAGACAAGGTTCCGCTTCGACGGCGAAAACTTTTACTGTCCTGCGAAGTGGGACGAATCATCGCTTCGGAAAGCGTACGAGGTCTGGCTACGAGAACGGGCCCTCGCTTATGTGATGGAAAGGTCCCCCCACTATGAACGTCAACTTGGTGTGAAGGCGGAACGAATCCGCATCGGCCACCAAAAGACGCGCTGGGGGTCATGCAGCTCGACCGGGACGATCTCGATCAACGTCCGGCTCATGCTCGCCCCGCAGGACGTCATGGATTATGTCATCGCCCACGAATGGGTCCATCTCGTTCATTTCGACCACTCGAAAGCGTTCTGGTCGAAGCTTGCGTCAGTGTATCCAAACGTCGCCGGCGCGATGGCCTGGTTGAAACAGCATGGCCATACGCTGCAAATCAAAAAAACCAATTGAACGTGTCCCTTGTCAGGAGGCATGTCCGATTGGTTTTTTAAATGGCGGAAGTGAACCGCTCGGCTGTGCCGTTCAGCGATTCGGCCGACTGTTCGATATGCTCGAACCGCTCAAGCGTCTGTTCCATGATGCGGACACTCTCTTGAATGTCTGTACTGGAGCGGGATACGCCGTCGACGATTGAGACGAGCTCTTTGTTCATCCCGTCCGTGTTCGCGCGCACTTCGATGACGGCGCGTTCGACGAGACGTGACAGGTTCCGGACCTCGGTCGCGACGACGTTGAAGCCGAGACCGTGCTCACCTGCCCGTGCGGCCTCGATGGCGGCGTTGAGCGACAACAAGTTCGTCTGGGCGGCATTTTGACGACGCCGACGACTTCATCCTGTTCATAGATTGGCATATAGGTCGCTTCGAGCCAAATTGAATCACCGCGGGCGTCGATGCGCTCGATTTTGTCGGCCGAACTGAAGCCGTCGAACAGCTTGTTCCAAAACGCTTGATAGTCCGGACTGCTGACGAAACTTGGCGTGCAGAACAAGTGATGGTGCATCCCGATAATTTCGTCACGTTTATATTTCATTGCCTTGGAGAAGAGGTCGTTCACATCGACGACGCGTCGTTGACGGTCGAATCGGATCATCGCCACGTTGGCCTCGAGGGCACGGAGCACCTCAGGGGATGAGAGGCTAGCAAACTTTGTCAGTTCCATTCCGATTATTCCTACCTTCTTTTCTCGATTTCCTTTAGTGCTTTATTCCTGGAATGTAGCGGAATTCTAGTGTACCCTGTGCGAAAATTCCTGAATAGCGTCGGTTTTTGAAATCGAGTCAATATCTTGAATTTGAAGTGTTTTCCAGTTGGTTCACTGCTAAGTCCATGAACAAAGGACCCGTGCCATGCACGGGTCCCCTATCATTCCTGGTCATCGAATATTGATTTGAACAGCGTGACTTGGTCGGCCGTGAGTTCACCCCGGCTGTCCTTTGGATCGATGCCGCCGATTATCTGTTCTTCGTACCAAATCCCGAAGTCGAGTGAACGTTCTGGCGCATCGTTCGGCGTGAACACGAACGTCGCTTTCACATCCGGTTCCCGCTCGATCGGGACGGGCTGGTCTTCCCACTCGACTTCCTCCGTCGTTCGATCAAGCTCGGCATTCGTCTCAGCGTCGGTAATGGTGCGTGTCGGCCCGTATTCCCCATCAGTATGTATCGTATGGTACTCGATACGAGACGGATCCACGTCTTCCTCGCTACTCGCACAACCTCCAAGCAACAGTCCCGCGCAGATGACATATCCAACTAACATGCGTTTCAACAGAACATTCCTCCTCGATTTACAACCAATCCGTTCATTCGAAAGCCTGTGGGAATAACTCTTGGAACGTCTCCGCCCCAGCGCTCGACAGTTTGAACACTTCCCCGGACTTCACGTCTTTCACGAAGACATCGACTTTCTTCGACCGTTGCTGGTAACTGACATCGAACTGTTGACCGAGATTCCCGTGCAACAGCGTCAAATACTTATAGTCTTCCGTCTCACCACTCTTCGTCGACGGGCGCGCGGTCTCGATGGCTTCGATCAATCGATCATACGCCTCGCCTCTAACATTCACCGCATCAGGGTAAGGGAGCGGGACTTCGCGGTGATACGGATACTGATGGAGGTAAGCGACCGCTATCTCGTCTAGATCTGCAGGATCTGTAAGGAGAGGGCTCGTTCGATAGCGCATCGACACGGTTTTTGTTACGTTTTGTCCGTCCACGTCAATCGTGAGGTCATATAGCGGATAAGGTGTCATCGGTTCCATCGTGCCACCGTTATGGATTCGACGGAAGGTTAAACTGTCAGCCCCGTTGAGCAAATCGGCATCTTGTAAAATGGAGGAGGAATAGCGAGCCTTGTCTCCACCATAAGACTGGAGCAGATGAGGCATGTTCGTGGCCTTATCTCGTCCTAATGCGATAAACACATCGGACGGTCTAAGGTTCGGCAAAAAGTGGAAGAATGGGTTAAAGTAGCCCCCTTCTTCAATCCCAATCTCAACCGTGCCGCTAAATCCAGGCGAAATCCTCATAAGTGTGACCGGATACGGTTCCATGTCTTGTCCATTGTCATAGAAGGCGTCCGGCTTATGTAACGCAGCCCGTTCATTTGCGGTCGCGATATGGACGGTCGGAAGGAACGAAATCTCCGTGCCGACCTCGTCTTTCAAGTAGGCAGGTCTTTCTGCAAGCTCGACGGCCCCGTACCCTTCCATCCCGTCCATCCGGTCTGATTTACAGAGCGCATAGATTGTATCCCCCTCGACATAGGTCACTTCATTAAAACTATATCCATAATAGTCATCATTCATAAGCGGGGCCCGGGTCGCATACGCCATCCCGAGGATTGAAAACGTCTCTCCATCTAGTTCGGTCAGTCGTTCCTTGTCTTCACATTGGTTCAAAATTGTTTCGGCATCCACTACAGGCTCTTGACTGTTCAACGTAACCCGTTCGGCTTGCCAGTGCTCCTCGATATGGCCATAGCGGACGACGTCCACGTCTTCCGAGCAGCCTGCCGTCAACCATAACAGTGACAATGACATCAACGCTCGTTTCTTCATGTTCAAGCCACTCATTTCTTCTTCAAGTCAGGGAAGTAGGACAAGAACGTCTCGGCCCCTTCGCTCGTCAGTTTGTACGTCTCGTCGGTCGAGCGGTCGGTCACGTAAATATCCATCTTTTTCGAGCGCTGTTTATACGTCACCTCGAACTCTTGTCCCTTGTGTCCATCGACGATTGTTAGAAGCGGATAGTCGCCTTCATCACCTTGACGCTTCGTCGGTTCAGCGGAATCGATTGCTTGGACGAGGTCATCCATATCGTTCCCCGCTGCTTTTAAAAGAACCGGGTATGACAACGGAGATTCCGGGTTGAACGGCTGTTGATGAAGATAAACGAGTGGACCGACCACAAGTGGCATGTAGTCTTCGTCGGGGTGTGTCTCGAGCTGCTTTCGTTCCGCTGTCGATAATAAGTCAGAGGTGCGGTATGTGAACGTCATCGTCTCATTGACGACTTTTCCGTCACGAGTATAGGTGAACTCATACAATGGATAAGTCTGGTCCGGGATGAGCTCCGTCTCGAGGGGGAGGCGCTCGACGCTCAACGCTTCATATGTAAGCCCTTCTGCGGTTTGGTCAATCATCGACTCGAGTGGAGTCACCGAGAAATAAAGGTCCGCAAACATGAGCAGCAAATACGGTTTCTCAGTAATCGTGTCGTAACCGATCGCTACTTTGATGTCTTTCATGCTGGCCATCGACGGATCGAACGAGAACAACGGATATGGACTCGGCATTCCCCCGATTTCTACTTCAATCTCACCGTACAGAGCCGGGGAAAAGGCGACGAGCGTTTCGAGGAACGGTTCAATCCGGTTGCCTGACTCGTTCAATTCATCGGCATCCCGTAAGGCGGTTTTGGCGGACTTATCGGCCGGACCGACGATTGGATAACGACCGATCGGTGTCCCCGTTGATACGTCCACATCGTCAGGGAACGACTCGATCACTTCCGCCGAGAAGCGGTTCGAGACCGTGTCACGACAAAGCACATAATTCTCATCCCCTTTCATATATGATACGGCCTTGAACGCATACTCCTCACCCGTGTCCGTCATCGGATAGCGGTTCGCCACGATCGTATCGAACACAATCAAGTCGCCTTCCAGCTCGGTCGTCAACTTACCGCTACAGGCTTCAAGCGTCTCGTCGGCTGAATGAAGGGAAATCAACTCCTCCTTGGCATACTTACTGACGGTCCAATGCGCGTCGACGTAAGACAAGTTTACGACGTCCGGCTTTTCCCCACCGCAACCAACCAATAAGCCTGTGGATAGTACAAATAAACCGACTAACTTTTTCAAATCATCCGCCCCTCACCATTTATTTGTACCAATTTTACCATTATATTACTTTAGGAGGGAACACGAAAAAAACCGTCCGACGACCTGGACGGGTTCAATGACCGTTACACAGTTTTATCGATGGCTCGGGTCAATCTCGTCTCGACATCGCGTGCCACAGCTTGGAGCGACTCATCCTCGATCAGTTCGATCAGTTTCGTCGGCTTTGGCATCCCGACATGGGTCGACCCGTCTTTCGTGAAGACGGCGAGCTTGCATGGGAGGAAATAACCGCCTTCCCGGTGCGCCGTGATGACTTTTTTCGCTTCTTTTGGATTGCACACTTCGAGGATGCGGTAGTCTCCATCAATCGCTTGGCCTTTCTCTTCGAGCGTCTCACTCAAATTGAAGTCCCAAAGCACCCCGAACTCTTCCTCTTTGAGCGTCGTTTTCAGCTTCTCGACGACCGCTTCGACCGTCTGATCGGTCTTGACCGTGTAATCAAACATGTGAACCCCTCCTAAGATGTAGTCTCTCTCGTCTTGTACCCGAAGTGAGGACCGACAAATCGTCTGTTCGGTCGAAAAAAGTATATGTGATTTGAAACATATTCGATGTCCGTCACGTATGTATGAGAGAAAATAAAGAAGTCCATACTTACGTAAAGGAGAAGTGGTTGCCGTGACGGTCACCGTATTCACACATACAAGCTGCAGTTCTTCCCGTAAGACGATCGATTGGTTACGTGAGCAGAACATCCCGTTCATCGAGAAGAAATTGACCGACCAAGGGATGTCGTTCACCGAGTTCAAAGACATGCTCCGCCTCACCGAGAACGGGACGACCGACCTGTTGTCCGTTCAAAAGAGCGTGTACAAACAAGCGGCGGATCACCTTGACGAGATGTCGCTCCGTGAGCTGTACAGCTTCGTGGCGTCGCATCCCCAGATTTTGAAGAGTCCGATCGTCGTCGACGACAATCGGATTCAAATCGGGTTCAGCGAGAAAGAGATTCGTACGTTCATCCCGCGCCATGACCGCATTGCCGAATTGAAACGATTGCTCGACAACAAGTAAGAGCCCTGCCGAAGCAGAGCTCTTTTCTTATGCCTTCTTGAGTCGGGCCGCCAAGCGGTTGCCGAACGACTGAATCGATTGGACGAGTAGAATCAAGACGAAGATGGTCACGTACATGACCTCCGGCTCGAATCGAAGATGCCCGTATTGATAGGCGATATCGCCGAGTCCGCCTGCCCCGACGAGTCCTGC
Source organism: Exiguobacterium sp. s50 (assembly GCF_018618175.1). NCBI lineage: Bacteria > Bacillati > Bacillota > Bacilli > Caryophanales > Exiguobacterium > Exiguobacterium sp. s50. The sequence goes on along the minus strand of NZ_JACSLP010000011.1, from coordinate 22,974 downwards.
CATCGCGGTCGCCCCGATCAAACCGATCGTCGCAATCGTCAGACCGAGCACGATTGAAGAGCGGGCCTCCCGGATCAACACGTACCAGATGATTTTCCGGGTCGAGATGCCCATCGCTTCATACGCCTCGACGACCCCGCGGTCGACCTCGAGCAGCGCCGACTCCATGAGCCGCGCGATATACGGCGCCGTGAACACGATGAGCGGCAACAGCACGCCTTGGACGCCGATTGTTGTTCCCATGATGAAACGGGTGAACGGGAGGATGAAGAATAAGAGAATGATGAATGGGATTGAACGGACGACGTTGATGACGCTCGACAAGATGCCGTAGAAATAACGGTTGGCGAGCCGCCCGTTCGGTCGCGTCAAGACGAGGAGCGTCCCGAGCGGCAGTCCGATCAACGTCGAGATGACGAGTGCGATGCCGGTCATCGTGAGCGTCTGAATCGTCCCCGTCCAAATCAAGTCACCCCAATTTTCCCAAAACTGAAGCATAGTTCGTCACCTCCTTCACTTTCACACCGCTCGCCTCTAAGAAGCGGACGGCTTGGTCGGTCTGGCCCTCATCGCCGTCCAAATGGACGAGTAGATTACCGACGAGACCTCCTTTAAGCTTTTTGATGCCGCCCCCGATGATGTTCGGCAGCAAGCCGAACCGTTTCGTCAATTGGGCGAGCACGGCCTGTTCACTTTGATGGCCGATGAACGACAAGTTGACGAGCGTCCCGTGCGTGCTCAATTCTTCGACGACCTCTTTCGGGACATCGAGGTTCGTCTTCAAGAACTTGCGCGTCGTCGCATGCTGCGGGTCCGAGAACACGTCGAGCACGTCCCCTTCTTCGATGATCCGGCCGGCCTCGATGACCGCGACCCGGTCGCAGATGCGCTCGATGACTTCCATCTCGTGGGTGATCAAGAAAATCGTCAGCCCGAGCTCGCGATTGATGTCGAGAAGCAGGTCGAGAATCGACTCGGTCGTCTCCGGGTCGAGCGCGCTCGTCGCCTCGTCGCTGAGCAGGATGTCCGGCTCATGTGCGAGGGCGCGGGCGATGGCGACACGTTGCTTCTGTCCGCCCGAAAGTTGCTCCGGATAATGTTTCCGATGATCCGTCAATCCGACGATGTCGAGGTACTTGTCGACGCGTTCGCGGATTATCCGCTTATCGAGTCCTTCGAGACGGAGCGGGATGGCGACGTTCTCTTCGACGGTCGCCGTCTTGAGCAGGTTGTAATGTTGGAAGATCATCCCGATGCGATGACGTAGCTTCGAGAGCCCTCGTTTGTCGAGCTTCGTGACGTCCTGTCCTTCGATTTCGACCTGGCCCGACGTCGGGCGTTCGAGCAGGTTGATCATGCGGATGAGCGTGCTCTTTCCTGCCCCGCTTCGGCCGATGATGCCGAAGATCTCGCCTTTCTCGATGGTGAGCGAGACGTCGTCGAGTGCGGTGACAGCACCTTTATTTACCGTGAACGTCTTCGTGATTCCTTTAAGTGCGATCATAGGCCCTCCTTAAAACGCCGGGACGATTGAGCCGTCGAACGTCTCTTCGATGAACGTCCGGACCTCGTCCGAGTGATAATACAATTTGAGCGTCGCGACGACTTCGTCATCCTTGTTGTCGGTACGGACGACGACGTAGTTCGGATACGGGTTGTCGACCGTGTCTTCATGGAACAAGGCGTCCTCGTTGATCGACAGGCCGGCACCCATCGCGAAGTTCGTGTTGATGGCAGCGAGTGCGACTTCCGGGAGCTGGGTCGGGAGCTGCGACGCCTCGAGTTCGATGAATTCAAGGTTGAGCGGGTTCTCGGCGATGTCACGTTTTGTCGCCTTGTCTGTCAATCCTTCTTTGAGCGTGATGAGTCCCGCTGTCTCATAGAGACGGAGCGCGCGTAGCTCGTTCGCCGGGTCGTTCGGGACGGCGACCTTGTCACCTTCTTTCAAGTCCTCGATGTCGGTCAATTTCTCTGAGTAGAGACCCATCGGGAAAGCGACGGTCTTGAACACGTCGTCGATTTTATAGCCTTTATCGGACTTTTGCAGTTCTAGGAATGAGAGCGTCTGATAACTGTTCACGTCGAGGCTGCCCTCGGCGAGCGCCGTGTTCGGCGTATTATAGTCGTTGAACACTTTGATATCGAGTTCGAGGCCGTCTTCGGCCGCGAGTTCTTTCACTTTCTCGGCGATCTGTTGGTGCGGCCCGCCCGTGACGCCGATCGTGAGCGACTCCGTGCTGAGCGCCTCGCTCGCGTCCGATTGTCCGCATGCTGAGAGCGCGATGGCGGCGAGTAGTGATGTTCCTGCAAGTACTGTTTTCTGTTTGATGTTCATTTGTTTTCCTCCTCCAAAATGAAAGCCCGCTACTCATTCAGAGTGGCGGGCACGACAAGTCAAAGTCGGACACGCTCATCTCCCAGACGATTTCGTCTGTTGGAATTAGCACCATGATCATTACGATCTGGTTGCCGGGTTTCACAGGGCCAGTCCCTCCACCACTCTTGATAAGCAATCGGTCTATTAAGTTGTTATCATCTTACTTTTAATTCTTTTAATTGTAAATAGATAATTGTAAATTTTCAAAAATTATTTTCAGAAAATTTTTATCGAGCGGTTCCGGCAACTGTTGCAGCTCGGTCTCCGTCATGACGGAGTCGACGAGGACCGGGATATGCTCAAATCCGACCCCGAGCGTCTCGAGCGTCGTCGGGGCACCGAACCGTTTCAACCAAGCTTCCAAATACGGAGCATCGGCCGAGCGCCGCAAGCGCTCTTGGATGATCAGGCCGAAGCCGACCTTGTCTCCGTGCAAGAATGAGTGGGTCGACTCGAAGCGGCTGAGCGCATTATGGACCGCATGGCCCACGGCGACGCGTGTCCCGGCGTCACCAAATCCACCGACGGCGCCGCCGATGGCGAGCACGTGATCGACCGCGAAGCGGACGTCGTCACTATACGACTCAAAAGCGTGCTCGCTCAATTCAAGTTCGACGAGACGCCCGCACTGCTCGGCCAAGACGAGTCCGGTGTTGACGCCGGCGTCAGCTGAGCTGTCACCACTCAAATAACGGGCCTCGTAAAACTTCGCGACCGTGTCGATGACACCTGCCCGAAAGTATTCATATGGTGAGCGCGAGATGACCCGTGAGTCAACGATGACCCGTTCGATGACGACGCGGAACATGTCGTAGCGGTCGTAGCTCCCGTCCTCCTGATAGACGACGCTGAGCGGTGTGAACGCCGCACAGTTCGAGGCGAGCGTTGGGACGACGATGAGCGGGACGTTCCGTTGATAGGCGACGAGTTTGGCCGTATCGACGAGCTTGCCACCTCCGACGGCGATTAACACGTCGGCGTCCAACGGTTTGAGCCGTTTGACTTCCGAGTCCGTGCACTCCCCGCTGAACCTTGTTGCCGGATAGTCCGCGATGGCCGGAAAGATGGCTCGGACGACGTCATACCCTTTCTGACCGTGCAGGACGTGGGCACGGCGGCCGTCGACTAAGTCATCAAGACGGTCGAGCGCGTCATCGGCGTGGTCATATTCAAGGACGGCCTGACGAATCATGCGCGCACCTCCTCATAGGCGGCAAACAACCGCTCGATTCGTTCGACGGCCTCGTCAATCTTCGGTTCCGGTGAGACGAGGCCGAAGCGGACGTATCCGTTCCCTTCCGAACCGAAGAAATAGCCCGGGGTGACGGCGACACCGGCTTCATGCAGCAGTTTCCGCGAGAACGACTTGGCATCACCCTCAGGCACTTTCGCCCAGACGAAGAACGAGCCTTCCGGCGGTTCGACGGCCCAGCCGGCCCGGTTCAACCCGTCGATCAGGCGATCACGCCGTGCCTCGTACAGTCGTGCCAAGTCATCGCGAATGGTACGGGGCGCCTCGAGCGCAGCGACAGCCGCCGCCTGGATGGCCGAGAACACGCTGACGTGGACGTGGTCCTGATACGTGTTGATCGCCTCGATGATGTCCGCGTTCCCGACGGCGAAGGCGACGCGCCAACCGGACATGTTGAACGCTTTCGACATCGTATATACCTCGATGCCGACTTCTTTCGCCCCTTCCGCCTGCAGAAAGCTAGGCGGGACATGGCCATCGAATCCGATGCTGCCATATGCGAAATCGTGGACGACCATCAAGTCCCGCTCCCGGGCGAAACGGACGGTATCGTCAAAGAAAGCGGGTGAGGCGACGGCTCCGGTCGGATTGCTCGGGTAGTTCAAATACATGAGTCTTGCATCTTGCGTATCGAGCGTCTCATAGTCCGGCAAGAAGCCGTTCTCTTCCCGGAGGACGAGGTCACGGACGACGGCACCGGCGAGGCGTGCCCCCGAGATGTAATCAGGATAGCCGGGATTCGGTAGCAAAATTCCGTCGCCAGGTTCGAGTACGCATTGCGGCAACGTGATGAGACCAGATTTTGAGCCGATGAGAATCGCTACTTCTGTCTCGGGATCAAGTTCGACTCCATACTCATTCAAATAGAACGTCGCCACTGCTTGCTTCAGGCGGGCCTGACCGCGGAACGGACCGTATTGATGGGTCGAGGCGTCGAGGAGCGCCGTCTGAAGCGCGTCACAGATTGGCTCAGGCGTAGGCAGGTCAGGCGTCCCTTGTCCGAGTCGGATGATGTCGCGGCCGGCTTGTTCGAGTTCGGCCACCTCGTTCGCGAGTCCGACGAAATGTTGAGGTGGTAACGTTTTAAGTAGATGTGAGCGTCTGTCAGTCATGAATAGTCCTCCTATGCAAAAAACACCCCTTTCCGCGGAAAGGGGTGTCGAGATACGGACGTATTCAAACAACCACCTTTCCATCTCTCAAGGTCACCTTGCTGGAATTAGCACAGTATTGAATCAATCTGTTGCTGAAGCTTCATCGGGCCAGTCCCTCCGCTTCTCTTGATAGAAAGTGTTTTATATGCGATTTGTCTTTTTGTAATATGTCACTTAGTTAACCAAACGTTACCAATCTTGTCAATCCTTTTTTGAAAATGAGCATGTCCTCTTGAATCCCGATAAAAAAACGTTCATAGTGAAAGTGAACGTTATTCTACAAAATTTAAAACATGAGGGGATGGACCTTTGGAATTAAACCGTCAATTGATTTGGAAGTTGAGCGTGATCGGCCTGATCCTGCTCGTGCTCTGGAAAGTCATCAGCGAACCGGATACGATTTCGCAGATGATGCATTATACGTTCCAGTTGCTGACGCCGATTATTATGGGAATCGCCATCGCGCTGCTCCTGAATACCGTCCTGTCCTATATAGAAGAACGGTTTCAACTAAAACGATATCAAGGCTTGCTGATCGTCTATATCATCTTTATCGGGATTCTCGTCATATCTGCGGTGACGCTGTTCCCACGCATTTATTCGAGCCTCGCCTCGCTCATCGAGGAACTCCCGTCCTATATCCGGCAAATCGACGGGTATCTGTCACAGTTGAACACGTATTTGAAAGAGTATAACGCGACAGTCGCCCAGGCCATCGATTTCAGCCGGTTCGAGGAGCGCTACTCGGGCTGGGTCGAGACGGCCGTCTTGTCGTCGGTCAGCTACGTGTCGAGCTTCACGATGACGCTCATTAACTTCTTGATTGGGATCGTCATCTCGATTTATCTTTTAAAAGACAAAGAGATTTTTGCCCGCATGTTCAAGCGGCTGTTGTATGCGATGTTCCCGGTCGCGTCAGCCAAGACGACGATCGACATCTTCCAAGAGATGGATTACATCTTTAAACGCTATATCATCGGGAAGTCGCTCGACTGCCTCATCATCGGGGTGCTGGCCGTCGCCGGTCTGTTGATTATCGGGGCGCCATACGCGCTTCTCCTCGGCGTCATCGTCGGTGTCTTGAACTTCATCCCGTACGTCGGGCCGCTGCTCGGGATGATCCCGGCGTTCATCATCACCTACTTCTATGACCCGTTCACGGCGCTCATCGTCCTCTTGTTCATCTTCTTGTTGCAACAATTCGACGGACTCTGGCTCGGGCCGAAGATTCTCGGCGACAGCGTCGGCATCACGCCGTTCTGGGTCATCACGTCGATCATCATCGGCGGCAGCCTGTTCGGCCTCGTCGGGATGTTCATCAGCGTGCCGGTCACGGCGATGATTCAAGTCGTGTTCTCGCGCTTGATCGACTACCGGCTCAGTCGCAAGAACTTGAATGAATTGTTATGACACATTGACGATTTAGGTTGACACATTTCACAGAAATATCATAATCTTGAAGAGAAGACAGTCCAATGCAGAAAGGAGAGGTACCGATGTCAGTCATTCAACGCTCGCACGTCCAAGTCCATATTGACCGGCAGGCGCCTCTCCGTGATTTGAATCCGTGACGTTCGCCCGCCTTCCGAGGCATGTCTAAGATCGTAGGGACGCGTATGCCTTTGTGCATGCTGCGTCCCTTTTTACATTCCAATAATTAAAGCAGGTGAACCTAATGATTCAATCACTCAAACGACTCGACCGCAATATTTGGATCCGCTTCCTCGGGGAGACGATCACCGGCGTCATGATGTTCATGATCGCGCCGTTCCTTGTCCTCTATTACAGCGACAAGCTCGACAGTTATATCCAGGTCGGTGTCATCATGGCGACCGGTCCGATCATGGCCCTCATCGGTTCGGTCGTCGGCGGACGGCTCGCAGATTTGTATGGCCGTAAACCGATCATGATGATCGCCATCCTCGGCGACGCGCTCGCGCTCGTAGGTTTCGCGTTCGCCGAGACGTTTTGGCCGCTCCTCCTTTTGAACGCCATGCTCGGCTTGACGAACTCGTTGTTTCATCCGGCCGCGAGCGCGATGGTGGCGGACGTGACCGAGCCCGAACAGATGAACGAGGCGTTCGGCCTGTTGCGGATGGGCCATAACATCGGGGCGGCGCTCGGCCCGCTCCTCGGCAGCGCCGTCCTGTTCATCGACCGGCAGTATATCTTCTTCTCGGCGTCATTCGTCTTTATCCTTTATGCGCTCGTCCTCGGCCGCTTCATCCGGGAGTCGCTCCCGGAGACGACCGAGGCCGATACACCGTCTAACCGGGACGTCCTACGGGTGTTCTATAACGATAAGGTGTTCCTCGTCTTCATCTTCGCCGGTGTGTTCATCTCGATGGGCTTCTCGCTCATCGAGAGCATGTTGCCGCTGTTCTTGCGCGAGTCGATGCCGTCGTTCACCGACCGTGAGAATCCGTTCGCCTATATGCTCGCCTTGAACGGCATCATGGTCGTGTTGTTCCAGTTCCCGATTGCCTCGAAACTCGGGCGCAAGCCGTTCGGCAACGTCATGCTCGCCGGGGCGACCATCTTCGGGGTCGGCATGATCCTGATCGCGGTCATGCCGCGTCTCCTCTACTCCCTCGGGACACCGTACCTCGTCCTCGTGAGCGTCTTGCTCGCGGTATACGCGTTCTATACGCTCGGTGAGATGATCATGTCCCCGGTCCAACAGACGTTCATCGCCTTGATCGCTCCGGAGAATATGCGTGGGGCCTATAACGGGGCCGCCAGTATCCAATGGTTGATCGGCGGGGTGACGGCTCCAATCATGGCGAGCCTATTCTTCGATCAGCGGGCCGGACATATCGCCTTGATTCTCGTCGGGGCGGCCAGTTGTGTGTCAGGCCTCATCTACTGGCAGCTCGGACGTCGCGTCAGTGCGGCCGAAGCGAAACAAAAGACGGCTTGACCTATATAAATCACACTGAACCTAGTCGTTTAGTGTGATTTTTTAATTCGTTGCAAATTCGTTAAATTTTGAATATTTGCTTCTATTATTCTTTACAAACATAATGATTCTTTTTATGATAATACGGTTAAGGAGGGATCTTTCATGGAAAGGATCGATAAACAGAAAATTGTGGACAGCGTGCCACAAAAAGGTTTTTTCGGACAACCTAAGGGTTTGTTCACGCTATTCTTCACTGAGTTTTGGGAACGGTTCTCGTATTACGGGATGCGTGCGATCCTCGTCTTCTACATGTATTACGAGGTATCAGATGGCGGTCTCGGTCTCGACCAGAACGTCGCCTTGTCCATCATGTCGGTGTATGGCGCACTCGTCTACATGTCGGGGGTCATCGGGGGATGGCTCGCTGACCGTGTGTTCGGGACGTCCCGGGCCGTCTTCTTCGGCGGTGTGTTCATCATGCTCGGTCATATCGTACTGTCGATTCCGGGTAGCCTGACGTTCTTGTTCATCTCAATGGCGTTGATCGTCATCGGGACCGGTCTCTTGAAACCGAACGTCTCGAGTATCGTCGGTGATTTATACAATGAGACGGACCGTCGTCGTGACGCCGGGTTCAGTATCTTCTATATGGGGATCAACCTCGGTGCCTTCATCTCGCCTTTGATCGTCGGAGGGGTTCAAAAGAGTTATGGCTTCCATTGGGGCTTCGCGCTCGCCGCGGTCGGGATGTTCATCGGTCTCGTCGTCTTCATGGTCACGAAGAAAAAGAACCTTGGTCTCGCCGGTTCATACGTACCGAACCCGTTGACACCGTCTGAAAAGAAAAACGCAATCAAGTATACGACGATTGCAGTCGTCCTCATCGGTGGTCTGTTGGCCGTGTTGATTCCACAAGGGTTGTTCACGATTAACACGTTCATCGGTCTCGTCGGTGTGTTCGGGATCGCGATTCCGACGATTTATTTCATCGTCATGTATCGTAGCCCGAAAACGACGGAAGTCGAGCGGTCACGGATTATCGCCTATATCCCGCTGTTCATCGCCTCGGTCATGTTCTGGGCGATTCAAGAGCAAGGCGCAACGATTTTGGCCAGTTATGCGGATAAGCGGACCGACCTTGAATTTTTAGGGTTCACGCTGTCACCGGCCTGGTTCCAGTCGCTCAACCCGTTGTTCATCATCATGCTCGCTCCGGTGTTCGCATGGCTTTGGGTCCGACTCGGTGACCGTGAGCCGAGCATCCCGACGAAGTTCGCCTTCGGGATTTTGTTCGCAGGGTTAAGTTTCTTGGTGATCTTGCTCCCGGCCTACTTCGGTGGCCCGGACACGCTCGTCAATCCGCTCTGGCTCGTCCTCAGTTACTTCATCGTCGTGCTTGGTGAGCTCAGCCTGTCGCCGGTCGGTCTGTCGGCGACGACGAAACTCGCCCCGGCTGCCTTCTCGGCCCAAACGATGTCACTCTGGTTCTTGTCGAACGCGGCGGCACAAGGGATTAACGCCCAGCTCGTTCGTTTCTATTCACCAGAGAACGAGATGCTCTACTTCGGGATTATCGGTGGAGCAGCGATTGTACTCAGTATGATTTTGTTCGCTCTCGCCCCGGTCATCAAAAAGTATATGCGCGGGATTCATTAAGCGTAAAAGCCCATTCCTCGGCCGAGGAATGGGCTTTTGTATACGTTGCTTATTTACGGACTTGGATGAGCGACAAGTAGCGGTCGATCAAGTCATGGTTGAAGTAATCATGGAACCGGTCCGACTTGAGCGATTGAATCGACTCATGGAACGTCGCCGGGAGTGACGAGATGCCTTGGCTTTCAATCTGCTTCGCCGAGTACTCGAACAAGTCGTCCTCGTTCGGTGCCGACGGCTCGAGCTGTTGCTCGATGCCCTCGAGTCCGGCATAAATCAATGCCGCAAGCGCGAAGTACGGGTTCGCACTCGGGTCTGGGTTACGGACTTCGACGCGCGTCGCGCTTCCACGTGACGCCGGAATCCGAATCATCGAACTGCGGTTCGATGGGCTCCAACAGATGTTGACCGGTGCCTCGAAACCTGGCACGAGACGTTCATACGACTCTGGGAGCGGGTTCGTGAAGATAGCCGTTGCGCGGGCATGCTTCAGAATCCCTTCGATGAAGTGACGGGCCGTGAGCGATAGACCGTAGTCTGACTCCGGCTCTTCGAATGCGTTCACCGTCGGGTTGCCGTCCTTGTCGTTCTTCCATACCGAGATGTTGAGGTGCATCCCCGAACCATTCACGTCACGGAGCGGTTTCGGCAAGAACGATACTTTTGCACCTTTCTCTTGGGCTGCCAATTGAACGATTTCTTTAAAGAACTGGATGTTGTCGGCCGTGTGGAGCGCGTCATCGTATTTAATCCCGATTTCGTGCTGGGCCGGTGCGACTTCGTGGTGGACCGCCTCGATGTTGAAACCGACTTCGCTCAAGCGGTTGGCGATATGTTGGCGGACCTCATACCCTTTGTCTTCCGAACGTGTCGAGAAGTAACCCGCCTCATCATAAAATTCACCATTCTCGTCGAAGATGAAGAATTCCGGCTCAGCGCCGACGAAAATCGAGTAGCCGTCACGTGCAGCCCGCTCGAGGGCATCCTTCAAGACGTTGCGCGGGTCGAACTCGTAACGTTCGCCGTCCGGTGTGCAGACGTCACAGAAAAAGGCGAGAATGCTCTCGTCCCCATCCTGCTCGTAGCGTGGACGATCTAAATCCGGTCTCAAGAATAGGTCTGAGTTTTTGATGGAAGAAAAACCGGCGATGGATGAACCGTCAAACATCGTCTTCCCTTCAAAGACTTCCGGCAACAATTTTGCAGAGAGAGTCAGTAGCTTCAAGTCTCCAAGCACGTCGGAGAAGTACATGTGGATTTGTGTGATCCCTTTCTCCTGAACCGTTTTTTCAATCTCTTCTTGCTTCTTCCTGTTGCCATCCTTGTCTGTTCCGAATAGATTAGCCATGATTCCAAAAAACCTCGCTTAAGTTATTTGACAGATCAACACTGTCATGACGTACCTTGCGTACGCTTCTCCTTAAGTCATAACCGACTTTAAAAATTATTAAACCCCTAATTTTATTCTTTAGGTTGAAAGTGGCTCATTCCGTTGCCACTTGTTATGATGGGGAGAGACTGAAAAGAGAGGAAGAACGCTGTGAATATTTTTATGACCGGTGCGACCGGATTTTTGGGAGGACGGCTCGCCCGCGAGCTGATTCATCGTGGGCATACGCTGTGCGTCCTCGCCCGTACACCTGAGAAAGTGGAGGCGATGTTCTCACGGGACGAACGTCGCTCCATCACTGTCCTGGCCGGGGATTTGACGGCCCCGTTCCTCGGAGCAGACGAGCGGTTCATCACCGATCATGACCTTTCATTCGACTTGGTGCTCCACATGGCGGCCCTCGTCAAATTCGATGAGGAGCTCCGTGAGGAACTGTTCGAGACGAATTTGACCGGGACGAGACAAGCGCTCGCGCTCGCAAAGGCGCTGCATTGCCCTCGCTTCTTCCACGTCAGCACGGCGTACACGCTCGGAGCACGCGAGGTCGGCGATGAGACGTTGTATGCGACCGACCAGACGTTCCATAATCCGTACGAGGAGAGCAAGGCGCACGCCGAACAGGCCGTCTGGGCGGAACGGGACCACCTCGACGTCTCGATTTTCCGTCCCGCCATCATCGTCGGTGACTCGAAGACCGGTGAGGCCGACTCGAAGTTCACGATGTACGGCTATATGCGCGCTCTCGAGGTGTTCAAGCGCCGCCTCGAGCGCCGTGGGGCACCGGATGGACCGATCCGTCTCCTCGGCTCTGAGACCGGCACGTCGAACCTCGTCCCGGTCGATTATGTGGCTGATGTACTCCTCGCTGCCATCGAACACGCTAAACCGGACACGATTTATAACGTGACGAACGATGCCCCGCCGCGCAACGTGACCATGCTCGACTATATGAAGCAAGCGCTTGCGTTCCCGCACTTGAAGATCACGGAGACGGCGACGTCTTCGCTCAGCCAAGCCGAGCAGACGTTCAACGAGATGGTGAAGGTGTTCAATCCTTACTTGAATCGCGATATCGCGTTCGACGACGCCAATACGAAACGTCTGTTGCAGGACGCTGGGTTCAAACCGCTCGATTTGAACGAGCGGTCGCTGCGCCGGATCGTGAACGCCTATTACGAGACGAAATGACGAAAAGAGCCGAAACTGACGAGGGTCAGTTCCGGCTCTTTTTATGACTTGTCGCAGACGAGGACGATTTTCCCGGCCTGAATCTCTCCTTCGAGCGATTCGACCATCTCTTTCGTCAGACCGAGGCTCTCGAGCTGCTCGATCCGGTCATCCGAATTTTTTGTAAACTTCGACATGAGCGACTCCCACAGCCCTTTTTCAGTGATGCGGTATGGTTGCACACCCGCTTCTGCAGCGAGCCGCACCGTCAATTCTTCATCTCTCGCAAATAAGTAAATGTGCTCGTTGACACATCCCCCTGACACCATCCCGTTCACTTCATGGTCGACCGAGGTCATATCCCGCACGATTCTTGTTTCTAACATATTCATCCTCCTAAACGTCCGCTGATCTATAATCGAATAATATACTATTCCCGAAAAATGAGTCACAAAACCCATTTCGTCCAGCGATTTGAAAAAGAGGGGTTCAAGAAAACGTGGCGCTCCAGTCCTCGATCCCGAAATGTTCGACGATGCCTTGGATGCGGGTCCGTTCGTCCGATTCAGACGACACATCTTCGCGACTGACCCGAACGATATTGATCCCGGTCTGCCAGTCGATCTTTCCAGACCGATAGCCTGCTTGTTGCAACAACCCGGCAACGATTTCGAGCTTCTCACGCTCGGTCGATTTCAACGTATGGCTCACTCTCACGCGTGACACTCCTTCCCGTTCCAAACCGTATTGTATCATAGGGACGGACAACAGATGCGACACCGATTTCTTTGATGCTATACTACATATAATGAGACAAGGAGTGATGTTGATGCCGAGACAGGATATGAACACGATCATGCTCGACTATATGAATGAGAAAGAAGATTACGAGGCGTTCGCAGCCAAGCTGAAGTTACTCCTCAGCGAGCTGTTGAACGACGCCGGCATCCAGTTCCACTCGATCGTCGCCCGGGCGAAGGAAGCCGAGAGCCTGTATGCCAAATTGTCCCGCAAACCGTATCAATACCGGTCGTTGCGCGACGTCCAGGATTTGGCGGGGATTCGGATCGTGACCTATTTCCACGACGATGTCCGTGCCGTGGCCCAAATCCTCGAGGATGAGTTCCGGATCGACCGCGAACAGTCGATCGATAAATCCACGTTGCTCGACCCGAATGAGTTCGGGTATTTGTCGGTCCATTACGTCGTCGGCTTGAGCGACACGCGGCTCGCCCTCGGGGAGTACCGTCGCTATGAAGACAAAGAAGCCGAGATTCAAGTCCGGTCCATCTTGCAGCACGCGTGGGCCGAGATCGAGCATGACCTCGGTTATAAGAACCCGAACGCCGTGCCACCGGAAATCAAGCGCAGCTTCAGCCGTGTCGCGGGGCTCCTCGAGATCGCCGACTCCGAGTTCGTCAATATCCGCAAACAGTTGCGGACGTTCGAACAAGAGACCGTCGAACGGATCGTCGAATCGCCCGATAAGGTGAGCATCACGCGAGATAATTTGAATTACTATATCGCCAATGACGTCACCGTCGAGAAGCTTGACAACGCCATCTTCCAGAGCGATTGGCTACTCGACACCGACTTGTCGACGATCATCGAACTGACGCGTATGTTCCATTACGCGGAGATTCGCACGTTCCAGGACTTGAGCGACACGCTCGACCTCTACTTCAATCGGGCTATTCAATGTGCGACGCTGTTGCCATCGTCTCTCCTGCCCCGTCAAGGAATGGGTGTCGTCTATGCCGTCCTCGCGAAATTGCTCGCAGAAGGGGATGACCAGCAAATCGAGTTCTTCTTCCGACGCTTCTATCCGGATTTGAAACATTACGACGAGGTCATCCAAGAACTTCGTACCCGCGAAGAGCCATCATAACTTTACAGACTTCATGTTTTTGTTGTAGAATGTTTTTATGTTCTGAAATATATGCAAATAATGATATTTTATGTAGGAGGTACTCTTGAGGATGACAACACCTGTACAAACAGCATCCCGCCGTCAGCTCGTCGCCGATGCTGAGCGAGGGATTCGCATGAACTATCGCGGAGTGAAAAAGAACCTCCGGTCGATGTTCTCACAATACTTGACGCGAAACGAATTTTTCATTCTCCGCTCGCTTTGTCAAAACAGTCCTCAAATCGCCTCGGCTCTATCGAACGAGTTCCAATTCTCGGCTTCGATGATTACCGCTCTCGCGGATGAACTCACGAAAAAAGGGTTGATCTCCCGTGAACGCAGCGAACGTGATCGTCGTGTCGTCGAATTGCAAGCGACTGAAGAAGGCCGTGCCTTGTTCGAGACACTGGAAGACATGAAAATCGAGTATTTGATGGACGTGTTCACCGATTTCTCAGATGACGAATTGATTCTTCTGTCAAGACTGCTTGACCGAATGGACGCATAAGAACGACTGGGCCGATTATCTCGGCCTGGTCGTTTTTGTTTCGCCACGCTACAACAAAAAAACCGAGTGTGGTTGGACCACACTCGGGTTCATTCTTGATTTAAGACTTGGCGATCGCCGTGACGACGATACGGTCCCGGTATCCGTACTCTGGGTCATAAGGACCCGCACAAGTGATCAGCTGGAGCCGTTCCGCCTGGGTCGCCGCAAAGATCGAGGCGAGCGGGACGTCTTCGAGCCGATACCGTTCGACGGAAACGACTTCATACGCGATTGCCTTTTTGCCACGCTGGAGCGTCACCGATTCTCCGAGGCGTAAGTCGCCAAGGTTCGCGAAGATGGCCGGACCACTGAGGTCATCGAGATGACCAGATAGGACCACGTTTCCGGTCGCCCCTGCTTTCGCCCCGTACCGATACCAGCCGACCTCATCTGTCTCCGTCGGGGTATCCATCCGGTCGAGTCGGTCTTTCCCGACCGGTTGGATGACCGCGTTGACATCAATTGACGGAATCTTCAGTCGTTTTGGGATAAATGTGTCGGTACGGAATGACTGCCGATCAATTTCGGTCGTTGCTAGGACGAGCGGTTCGGCAAAGCCGACCGTCGTCAATTTCGCGTCCGCATCCGGTGCGTCTGCGCCCGGTGCAATCATAAGGAACGATAACGTTCCGATGAAGAGTAGTTTAAGCGTCTTGCTTCTGACGACGAAAGACGTAGAAGCCAGCTGCTGCTGCACCAAGAACCGCTGCTGCGAGCAACCAGTTCATCGATGCTGTCTGAGCGAGACCACCTTGACCTGTGTCAGGTGCTCCAGCCATTTCCCCACCGTCTGCTGCGAGAAGGACTTCAAACGCTGGTTCGCCTTCAAGGAGTCCGATGGCGAATGCCGTGTAGTTTTTACCGCCTTCGAGAGCGACACCGTCAAGTGCCTTCACGACGTCAGTCGCGCCGGCCGGACGAACTTCAAGGTCATACGTGCCAGCGTCGAGTGTACCGTAGTCACTTACTGCTTTGAACTCGAGGTTCGAGAAGAGTGGGTCGCCGCCTTTAGGAGCGACATCGACTGCCGGTGCGTCAGGTGCGAAGTGAGCGACGCGGACTTTCGATTTTCCATCTTCGAAGTTCGCATCGTCTTCCATTGCTGCGATCTCGATGTTTTCAAGTTGACCAATTGCTGCCGCTGTGTAGAATTTTCCTGCTTCGATTGAGAGGTCTGCCGCAACGACGACCGTCTCTGCATCACCAGCTGGCTTGATTTCCACGTTGTAATCTCCAGCCGGGAGAGTCAAGTAGTCTGTGAGCGCTTTGAACTCTGCGCCTTCGACCGCGACTTCACCGTTGACGTACACATCTACTGCAGGTGCGTCAGGTGAAGCGTGGAGTACACGTACCATCGCGTTCTCGTGTCCATCTGCACTGACCGGCACGATGAGTGCGAACGCCAAGGCGAGTGTACCAAGTAAAGACATCAATTTCTTCATGTGAAATTTCCTCCTTTTTCTGCTTGGGTTGACCGATTGACTGTATACAACAAGTTTGATGCGGTGCTGCAATGTGTGCTACATCTGATTGCTATGTAGCTGGTGACATCTTAAATTTAAGACAACGGAGCAACGGCGTAAAGGTGACGGTGTGCTCTCAATATGCCGCTCAGCACATTTGAAAGAAACCGCTTTCTTTACATTAACCACACTTACCCTTCCCTATTGTTTAAAAACCCCGTAACGCGTAACGTTACGGGGTTGAATGTGCTTTTGCCCAGTCGATGTCATTTACGAACACCGCATCGACGCCGAGTTGACTGAACCGCTCTAGGTCGGGGACTGTTTTCACGGTATAGGGACGTACGGAGAGACCTTCGTCCTGAAGATGAAGAATCTCTTCATCGGTCATCGTCAGGACATTCGGATGAACGGCGGTCGCGCCCACTTTCTTGCAATATGCGACGAGGTCATAGAGCGGTTGTGCCAACAATACGGCACACTCAATTTCTGGCGCCAATTGATTCAAACGCTGGAGCGTCGAATGGTTAAAAGAAGAGAACATGACTTGTCCAACTGGAAGACGCTGGTTTCGAATGGTGTCAAGCAAGAGTTGTTCAATACCAGGATACCGCTCGATATCCGTCTTGACCTCGAGATTGAGGACCATCGATGTCCCTCGGCACAGATCGATCAGTTCGTCTAACGTCGGAATCTGTTCTTGGATAGCGAACGTGACACCGGCATTATAGCCTCGCAGCTCCGATAGAGTCATATCGGCGACACGTCCACGCCCATCTGTCGTCCGATTGATCGTCTCATCGTGGATAAGGACGAGCTTTCCGTCCTTTGTCATGTGCACGTCCGCCTCAATCCCATCGCTTTGTGCTTCGAGTGCGGCCCGGAACGCCGTCATCGTATTCTCCGGATGATGGGCCATCACCCCTCGGTGCGCGAAAAGTTTCATTCGTTTTCGCCTCAGTTCGTTTTGTATTTGTTCGTCAAATAGCGGATGAGCGGGCGGACCGAGATGTCCTCTCCGGTCACTTGCTTGATGAGTTCGTTCGGTGTCAGCGCTTTACCATGGCGGTGGACATTGTCCTCAAGCCATTGTTTGATTGGACCGAACGTGCCCGTGCTGACGAGCGACTCGAAGTCAGGATGCTCATTCTTGAGTGATTCCGTCAATTGAGCGGCGTATATCAAACCGAGGGCGTAACTCGGGAAGTAGCCGAACGACCCGCCGGCCCAGTGAACGTCTTGTAGGACGCCTTTCGCATCACTCGGCACATCGACACCTAGATATTCCTTATAGAGCGCGTTCCATGCCGCTGGCAAATCCTCGACCGACAAATCGCCTTGGATGAGTTGCTTTTCAAGCTCATAGCGGATGATGATATGCAGGCTGTATGTCAGTTCGTCCGCCTCAATCCGGATGAGAGACGGTTTCGCCTCGTTCACGCCGGCATAGAACGTATCAAAATCTATGTTCTGCAACTGTGGATGCTCGGATTGAAGGCGCGGATAGACGCTTTTCAAAAACGCCTCGCTTCGTCCGACAAAGTTTTCAAAGAAGAGGGACTGTGACTCATGGATGCCCATCGAGGCACCGCCCCCGAGACCGAGTTCGTCGAGTTCCGAGTCGATTTGCTGTTCGTACGTCGCGTGCCCGGCCTCGTGCATCGTACCGAACAAGGCGTTACGGAAATCGGTCTCATCATATTTCGTCGTGATGCGCACATCGCGACGGTTGATCGTGATCTCGAACGGATGCACCGTGGCATCGAGACGGCCGCGCGTCAAATCATAGTCGACGACACGCATCCAGTCCTCACACAGTCGTTGCTGAACGGCCTTGTCCATCGACCAGTCGAGCCCTTGGACCGGTTCAGGCAGCTGACGGATCAGCGGGACGAGCTCGTCGCGAAGCGTCCGGAACAATTCATCGAGCTGGTCGACGGTCATCCCTGGCTCATAATCGTAAAGGAGGGCGTCATACGGATGCGATTCGTAGCCGAAATAGTCGGCGAACTTCCGCTGAAATCCGATGATTTTCTCAAGATATGGAGCGAACATGTGCCAGTCATTCTGATCCTTCGCTTTCTCCCACGCCGTCTCAGCCTCAGAGACGAGCGTCACATACGCCTGATATTCTGAGGACGGAATTTTAGCATTCCGTTCATATTGGGTTTTGGCGACCGCGACCGAACGCAACTCGATCGGTGTCAAGTCCTCCGTCTCGGTCATCTCGGCCAACAGCGCCTTGAACGATTCGCTCGTCTGGCGTTTGAACGCCTCGGTCGACAGATAACCAATCGTCTCGGCCCGTAGCGGTGCCGACTGTTCCGGCATCTGGGTACGCATGTCCCAATACAGTAAAGAAATCGCCTCGTCGAAGGCACGCAATTGTTTGAAATGGTCACGCCACTGCTTTGTTAGTTCCATTCTGATTCCACCCCTATGACAGTTATATCGTTACTTCTTTACTTTAATATAGACGACCCGCGTTGCCTATTGTTTCGGCACATCGATTTTCCGATCATAGGCGAGCGGTTGTGTCGCCGGTCCTTCCAACACGTTTCCTTTCGTGTCGAACCGTGAACCGTGGCACGGACAATCCCATGAGCGTTCCGCATCGTTCCAATTGACGGTACATCCCATATGGGTGCATCGTGTCGAGACGAGATGGCATTCGTTGTCGAGGTCACGGTACGCGCCGACCTTCTTGCCGTCGACCTGGACGATCCCGCCTTCATCAAGTTGCAGGTCGTCGAGTGTACCCGGTCTTTCCAGTGACCCTTTGACGAATTGAACGGCCGTGTCGAGGTTCGTCTTTAAGAATTGCCCGACGTCGGCCGGTTTCAATTTCGAGCGTTGTGGGTCCAATAAGTCGTTGAACCGATTCGGGCGCCCGGTCAGTCGATCGGCCAGCAACAGTCCGCCGGCAATCCCATTCGTCATCCCCCACTTGGCGAACCCGGTGGCGACGAACACGTCCGGCTCACGGCTGAACATTTGCCCGATGTACGGGAGGTGGTCCAACGTGATCAGATCCTGGGATGACCAGCGGAAACTTGCTTTCTTGGCCCCGAACGAATCATGGGCGAAGCGGTCCAAGCGGTCATAGCGCGAGCGGGTCTCGGTGACGTGTCCACTCAAGTGTCCTTCGCCTCCGACGAGCATATACGTCTTGTCGCCCTCCTTGAACGTACGGAACGACCGGCTCGGTTGATCGACACTCAAATACATACCGTCCGGGACGCTCTGTTCCGTCTCACAAGCGACGATATAGGAACGCTCGACCTCAAACTTCGAGAAGTACAGCCCCCGGATGTCGTTGAACGGGTAATGGGTGGCGACCACGACCTGATTCGCCTGGACCCGTCGCCCTGTCGACGTCGTGACGATCGGGCGCGGTCCCGAACTGATTTCGCTCGCCCGTGTCTTCTCGTGGAGTCTCCCGCCAGCCGCGACGAAGCGGTTGGCGAGCTCGTGTAAGTATTTGACCGGATGCATCTGGGCCTGGTCGCGAATGACGATCGCTTGTTTGACCTCGAACGGGAGGACCGCCTTCACTTCCTCGGTCGCGTCTCCCCCGGGCAGCTCAAGTTGTGAATACGCCTCACGCTCGGCGACGAGTTGACTCAACCCATCGATTGAATATAAGTATGAATCTTTTGTCTCGAAATCGATGTCGAACCCGGCCTCGACCTGTTGCCGCAAATAGGCGAGTCCCTGTTCGTTGAACTCGTAATAGAGGCGCGCCGTCTCTTGATTGAACGTCCGAATCAATTTGGAATAGACGGTCCCATGCTGAACAGAACATTTCGCGGTCGTGTGGCCGGTCGTCCCCCGGCCGATCTCAGCCGCTTCGAGCAAGACGACTTGCTTGCCGCGCTGTTGCAACTCATATGCCGTGACGAGCCCGGCGATTCCTGCCCCGATGACGACGATATCACACGAAACAGAGCTCTCAAGTCGCGGATAAGGTGTTGCCGCATTGTGCTGACGCCAGAGTGAATTGGTGAACGGATGACGATGCATAAACGTACCTCCTCTAATAAGATAAGTGTCTGTTACTGTGTATACCCCTTCCGATTCATTTCATACGCCTCAATTATTGACCTGATTCTTGATTTTGAAGACGATTTCAGGAGGCCTCATCCATTATGGTAGAAAAGTAAACAATGAAGGAGCGATTATCTAGTGAAACGAAACCGCAGACATCGAAGAAACACGTTCATCATGAGGCGACTCTTTGTCGGCCTCGCCATGATTGGATTACTTGCCATCATCCCTGCATTGATCGGCTTTAAACAAGAAGTAGAACCGAAACCTGTTGCGCCGGCCGCGGCCGCCGTACCGGTCAAACAAGGACCGTCGTTCCCCGAGATTCCAATCAAACCATGGACGACGCAACCGCTCGTGTCGCCCGACACGGCCGAACTTCTCGTCGGATCGATGGCTTTCGTCAATTTAACAGATGGCCAGGTGCTGATTGACAAGAATGGTGCGGACCGCGTCTTCCCGGCCAGTACGACCAAACTGATGACCGCACTTCTCGCTTATGAGAAGGCCGTCGCCGAGAAAGAACTCGATCAAAACGTGGTCATCGTCAAAAAATCTACTTTAGATATCCCATGGGACAGCCATATCGTCCACCTCGCGGTCGGTGACCGCTTGACCGTTCGCCAGGCCTTGTACGCGACATTGCTCGAATCAGGAAATGACGCGGCCAATAGTCTAGCCGAATACGTGAGCGGCTCGACGAATGAGTTCGTCGAACTGATGAACGCACGCGCCCAAGTGCTCGGACTGACCGGGACCCAGTTCCGGAATGCCCATGGCTACTCCGACCCGAATCATTATACGACCGCGCTCGACATGGCTCGCATCACGTATGCGTTCGGCACTTATCCTGAACTCGTCGAGATTGCCGGGACGTATGAATATGAGGCAAAGTTTAAAGACGCTGCTGGAAATCAAAAGCGACGCTGGTGGTATCATCTCGGATCTGCCGTCAATGAACGGAGTATCCATTACTCGAAACTCGTCACAGCGACCAAGACCGGCTATACCGACGAATCGGGCTATACGATGGTGTTCTTGATGGAGCGGGATGGGAAACAATATGCCTTGGTGACGATGCAAGCCAAATCCGGGCAGACGTTCCCGACGATGCGTTCTGTCGAAAAAATCGCGTTCAATCTCACCACCGAGTGATTTAAGCAATCAAACGACGGTTTCTCTCTGTAAAGGGAGAAGCCGTCGTTTGCGTTTAAAGACATAAAATATGACGAATTATATGACAAACAGATGACACAAAAGTGTCACACGCATAACTAATTGTCAGAACATTTAAACTTTAATCATGAAAAATGTTGCGCTCACCCGTTGATACTATGCGCTTTAGAGCCGTTTTCATGAAAAGATGACAGTTTGCAATGATTTCCGTGGTCCGTTATGGTTAGTCACAAGTTCGCCTAGTCATTCAAGTTTGACTCATTTGTGTGAGACACACACATGATTGAACCGTGATTGATTGAATCGACACAATTGAAGGCAAACAGGAGGTAATCAAATGTTATGGCAAGAATGGGTATCCATCGCGCTTTACCTCGTGATGATGCTCCTCATCGGATACGTCGCTTATAAACGGACAACCGATTCATCAGATTATATGTTAGGTGGCCGCAAGATGGGGCCAGGTGTTACCGCCATGTCAGCCGGAGCTTCGGATATGAGTGGTTGGATGTTAATGGGACTTCCGGGTGCAATGTATGCCACGGGATTATCAGCGATTTGGTTAGCCGTTGGATTGGTCATCGGAGCTTACTTGAACTACTTGTTAGTCGCTCCCCGTCTACGTGTCTTCACAGAGATGGCAAATGACTCGATCACGATTCCTGACTTTTTAGAGAATCGGTTCCGAGATCACTCGAACTGGCTACGGATCCTGTCTGCATCCGTCATCATCATCTTCTTCACGTTCTATACGTCAGCCGGACTTGTCTCTGGCGGGAAGTTGTTTGAAAGCTCATTCGGGCTCGACTATCAGACAGGTGTCATCGTGACGATTAGCGTCGTCGCACTATATACACTGTTCGGCGGTTTCACAGCCGTCAGTTGGACGGACTTTGCGCAAGGTGTCATCATGTTCCTCGCTCTCGTCCTTGTCCCAGTCGTCGCCTTGACGGACGTCGGTGGTGTATCAAACGCCGTCGATACGGCTACCACAATCAATACCGAATTGTTCGACCTGTTTGAAGGAACGTCGACGCTCGGAATTATCGGTCTCCTCGCTTGGGGACTTGGGTACTTCGGTCAGCCACACATCATCGTCCGCTTTATGGCGATTCGTGATGTGAAATCATTGAAAACGGCACGTCGCATCGGTATGGGCTGGATGACAGTCTCAATCATCGGTGCTGTCATGACGGGACTTGTCGGAATCGCCTATTTCCGTGGTCAAGGGAATCCTCTCGCTGACCCGGAGACAGTGTTCATCCGCTTCTCAGAAGTGTTGTTCCACCCGTTCATCACTGGATTCTTGCTTGCTGCGATTTTGGCAGCGGTCATGTCGACAGTTTCGTCACAGCTTCTCGTGACATCGTCGGCATTGACAGAAGACTTCTATCGTAAGTTCTTCAATAAAGATGCCAGTGAGAAAACAATGGTCCTCGCCGGTCGAATCGGTGTCCTAACGGTCGGACTTGTCGCGACACTCATGTCGCTCAGCCCGTCGAACACGATTTTGACGCTCGTCGGTTATGCGTGGGCCGGATTCGGTTCAGCGTTCGGTCCAGCGATTCTCTTGTCGCTTTACTGGAACAAGATGACGCGCCAAGGTGCACTTGCCGGTATCCTCGTCGGTGCCATCACGGTCATCCTTTGGATCGTGACTGGACTCTCGGCCGTCATCTATGAGATGGTACCAGGCTTCTTCCTCAGTATGCTTGCTATCGTGCTCGTCAGCACGTTCACGAGCCAACGTGAGCAGAAACGGATCAACCGTGAATTCAGTGAAATGGAAGCTGAACTCGCCGTTGCGAAAAAAGAATAACATTAATCAAAAACGCGGGCCGAACGGGAGGGCACTGAAAAACCTCCGCTCTATCCGAGCGTGAACTGAAAAAAGGTGGATTGGACCGACTCACGTCGGGACAATCCACCTTTTT